>NZ_JBNHIC010000092.1:0-8049 GCF_059092905.1 Arthrobacter sp. B0427-1-12
ACCCCAGCGGGCGGCCGGCCATGCGCTCCAGGCGCTCGATCCGCTGCGCCATCGACGGATGGGTCCGGAACAGGTTGAGCACAGGGGGCCGGGCAGGCAGTGCAGTGAGATCCGCAAGGCCGGCGTGTACCGCAGCGGCGCGCCGGGCGGCAGCCGGTGCAGGCTACCGCCCGGTGTCTAGCCCTGCCGGGCCTTCATGCGCGGATTCTTCTTGTTGATCACGAACGTGCGGCCCCTGCGGCGCACGACCTGGGCACCCGGTATCTTCTTCAGCGCCTTCAGTGAATTGCGTACCTTCATATCCTCTTCCCTTTCCTTTCCATAGATCAGCCGGCCTGGGTGGCGGCGAGTTCAAACGGGTCGGCCAGCCGGCCGGGGCCGGCGGCCATTTCCGCGTCGGTGACCTCGCATCCGGCCAGCAGGGCAGCGGTCTCCGCGGCATCGACGCTCTCACCGGTAATGGCCACCACGGTTCCCCGGTCCCCGAAGACCGGGTGCCAGTCCAGGCGGGCATCGGCATGCTCCGGCTCCCCGCCGGCCTGCCCGGCGGGCCGGTCCGCCAGCCAGGGACCGGTGTTTTCCAGCCAGACCCTGGGCCCGATGCCCTGCAGGGCGATCCGGCACCCGGGGGCGGAGGCAACCCACAGCCGCCCGCGCAGCCAGCAGCTCCCCTCGGCCAGTTTCGGCAGGGCCTGGCGGAAACGCTGCGGATGCAGCGGACGTTCAACCCGGTGCACCACAGTGGTGAAGACCGGACCCGACGGCCCGGCCGGAATCCGCACCGTCCCCGGCACGGTGCGTGCCCGCGCCTCAGCCGCATCGTAACCGGCCGGACGGAAGCCGTGCTCAGCCTCATTGAGCACCGCATGCGGGGCCAGCTCACGCACCAGCTGCACCCCGCGGGCCCGCAGGCCTTCCTCGACCGGGATCAGCTCGGGGTCGGCCAGCAGGACCGTATCGGCAAAGGCGAGCTCGCCGAGAAGGAATTCTCCGGCCGTCCGGTCATCTTCCGGCTTGGCGGTATACCCCGACTCGAAGAGAGTGTGCCGGTCCCAGATCTGGTCCTCCAGCGCACCGGGATCACAGACCAGCACCACGGACCCAATGCACAGCTCACCGCCCAGACCCTGGCGCAGCGCCTCCACAGCGGTCGCTGACGGCACCGCCGGAGGCAGACCGACCACCACGCTCCCCGCGCCGGCGGCCAGCAACGCCCCAAGTGCGGGCACCACATCCAGCCGCACGGTGCAGTTCAGGCACCCGTGCTCCAGCGGGGTTTCCGTCCGCTCGGCCAGGGCTGCACCCCAGTAGACGCGGCGGCTTACCACCCCGCTTTCCTGCAGGTCATGCAGAACCACAACGGCATCATCTTCACGGGCCGCGATGACCCGGCAGGCCTGCCCGCGGCTGAGGGCATCCATGGAGCTAACAACGGTAAGACGCATACCCGGATTCTATATGAGAATGAATATCAATAGAGACAAGAGAATCGCTTGAATGTCACTTCAATACATGCTCATCTGTTTATATGATGGATGAGCGGGACTTCCAGGAGGCTGCCGAACTGTTCAAGGCGCTGTCGGCGGCATCGCGCCTGCGCATGCTGTGCATCCTCTCCGCAGGGCCCCGCACCGTCACCGATCTGGCCTCCGAGGCAAAAATGTCCCAGCCGCTGGTCTCCCAGCACCTGAGACTGCTGAGGGGACTGGACCTGGTCAGCGTTGAACGGTCAGGCAAGGAAGCGCTCTACGCCCTGGCCGACGATCACGTGGCGCACGTTATCCGTGACGCCATCACCCACACCCGGGAAACACGCCGCAGCAGCCCTCCGGCTGACCGAACCAAGGAAGAACCATCATGACCGAGGAAAACAAGGCCGAGCACACCGTTGAGGAGCACCGCCACGGCGGCGCGGACTGTGCCCACGAAACCGTGACGCACGGCGACCATCTCGACTACCTGCACGAGGGCCACCGCCACGCCGAACACGAGGACCACTACGACGAACACGACGACCCTGCCGAACACACGGTTGAGGAGCACCGCCACGGCGGCGCGGACTGCAGCCACGAAACCGTGACGCACGGCGACCACGTCGACTACCTGCACGAGGGCCACCGCCACGCCGAACACGGCGACCACTACGACGAACACTAAAGACCGACAGGAGCCCAGGCCGTCCGTGCCGCAACGCACCGGCATCCGTGGCCCTGGCCGTGAAGGCCGCCAGCAAAAACCCGGGGCCGGGAACGTCACCACACGTTCCCGACCCCTGCGTCTTGCCCTGCACATCCCAAAACGCCGATATCAGCCTCCCCGGGTCCGGTGCCCACAGGAAAACCACAAGGCCGCTTCATAGGCTGGTTTTGTGCTGCCGATGAAACTCGGCCCCGATCCTCACGGCAGGACCACGGGGCCCCACCACTTGGGGGGTGGGGACCCGTGCCCCCGTCGCCCACCCCATCAACCGGAACACCGATAACGGCGCATATGGAGAACCCAAAGCACAGGACCCATGCGGGATCGCCTCCTGACAGGTCTGTTCACCGGTGGGGCAGGGTCTGGGGGCGGATCCCATACGCGGTGGGCCCTGCACCGGCTTTGGTGCAGGGCCCACCGTTACGGGCTTGGTTGGCTATGGCCTATTTGTGGCCGGGTCCGTGCCTGTCCGGGCCGCGGTCGTTGACCTCGGCGTTGCCGCCGCGGTCACTCTTGGACGGGTTGTCGTCGGCCAGTGCCATGCCGGTGCCGGTCGCGCCGGTCAGCAGTGCCGCAATCATCAGAGCCGCAGCCCCACGCTTGATGTTCATCGGATACCTCCTAGGTTCTACCGGGGCTTCCCCCCGGCGTCGGGTGATTGACCGTCCCATCGTCAGAGGCACACATGAGAAAACGATGAGATTCCGATGAGACTTTTCTCAGCCGGCCGGTCAGGCGGCAAACCTGGACCGGCTGTGCTCGGGCCGGTTACCGGCGCGGTGGGTGGTTACCTGTAAGGCACTCTTCAATGATTTCCCAGTGTTGCCGGTGGATAACTGTGTGATGGAAGGGACAGGCCGCCCCAGCCGCTGAGGGCCAACCGTCCAGCCCTTTTCCGCACCTTTATCGGGGTGTAACTTCATGAATCGTGCCGCGTCCGCGCGCAGTCACTCCCCCCTTGGCTCAGTGTCCGCCGTCTAACCGTTGGGCTGGCCGTAGGGCAATGCTCGCACCGGTTTCTCCGTTCCGGCCCAGGCCCTGACACTGTCCGACACCCCTACATCAACGCAGGCTTCCCCACCCGGTAACCTGACCCGCAGGCAGCTTCAGCCCCGGCCCCCGCAAGGGACCGGGGCTGAAGCCCTTTAAACCGGTCCCGGCATCCCTAAGCCACCGATAACAGCGCAAGTGCGTATCCGGTTAGCTCAGGTTAGGGTGGCGACATGGGGCGGCCTGATTTCCCGCAGTCGATCCTGGAGTTCCAAGCCAGGTTCGGCGACGAGCGGGCATGCCTGGACTATCTGTTCGAGTGCCGCTGGCCCGCAGGCTTCGTCTGCCCGCGGTGCAAGGGCCGGGCGTCCTGGCCTGTGGCCACGCGGGGAACCTGGGAATGCGCCGGCTGCCGCTACCAGTCCTCTGTAACTGCGGGGACCATTCTGCACAAGACCCGTACCCCGCTGCACCTGTGGTTCTGGGCGGCGTACCTGATGGCCACGGGCACGCCCGGGATCTCGGCCGTGCAACTGCAGCGCCAGCTCGGGCTGGGCCGCTATGAGACGGCCTGGACGATGCTGCACAAGCTCCGCCGGGCCATGGTCAACCCCGGACGCACCCTGCTGAGCGGGGAAGTCGAGGTCGACGAATGTGAGGTCGGCGGCGTCGAAACCGGCCGGCGCGGTGGCAGGAGCCGCATCGCCCGGGCAGTGCGGGTGGCCGTGGCGGTCGAGGTCCGCGGCGAGGGCTCGGGACGGGCGCGCATGAAGGTCATTCCGGATGCATCGGCGGCCACCCTGAACGCCTTCATCGCCGCGAACGTGGCGCCCGGCGCCGTCGTGCACACCGACGGCTGGATGGGCTACGCGGGGCAGCCGAAGGAAGGCTATGAGCACCGGCCCCGCTCCCAGCGCGCCGCCAAGCGTAATGGCAATCCGGATCCTGTGATGCCCCGGGTCCACCGGGCGATCAGCAACTTCAAGTCTGCGCGGCACCCACCGCTCGGTCAGCGGCGAACATCTTCAGGTCTACCTCGATGAGCTTGTCTTCCGCTACAACCGGCGCGGCACGCCCATGGCAGCCTTCCAGACCCTGCTCGGACTTGAAGCAAGCCAGAGCCCCACGATCTACCGCCAGATCACGGACCACGGACCGGGCGCGGCCAAGAAAACCTGAGCTAACCGGATACGCACTACAGCGCATATGTCGTCCCCCCGTCGGCGGGCGGCGTTATAGGGATGGGTCAGGGTTCGAAGCGGTATCCCATGCCGGCCTCGGTGAGCAGATAACGGGGCCTGGAGGGGTCGGGTTCGAGCTTGCGGCGCAGCTGGGCCATGTAGACGCGCAGGTAGTGGGTTTCCCTGGCGTAGGCGGGGCCCCAGACGTGGGTGAGGACCTGCTGCTGGGACACCAGCCGGCCGGGATTTTTGGCCAGCAGTTCCAGGATGCTCCACTCCGTGGGGGTCAGCCGCAGGTTTTCCCCGCCGCGGGTCACGCGCTTGTCCGCCAGGTCGACCTCGAAGTCGGCGGTGACGATACTCGGGCTTTCCGGGGAGCCGGTGGACCGCCGGGAAGCGGCCCGGAGGCGGGCCAGCAGTTCCTCCAGGTCGAAGGGCTTGGTGACGTAGTCGTCGGCTCCGGCGTCCAGTGCCTCGACCTTTTCGTCGGAGGCGTGGCGGGCGGAGAGGATGATGATTGGTACGTCCGTCCAGCCGCGCAGCCCGCGGATGACTTCCACCCCGTCCATGTCCGGCAGTCCCAGATCCAGGATGACCACATCGACCGCATGCTGGGCTGCTTCGTGCAGGGCGGCGGCACCGGTCAGCGCGGTCAGGGTGGTGTAGCCGCGGACCTTGAGGTTGATCTGCATGGCGCGCAGGATCTGGGGTTCGTCATCAACGATCAGCACCGTGGTCATGGAACTCCTTCTCCGCTGTGCACCGCCGGGCAGTCCACCGGAACCGGCGTCACCACCATAACCGGGACCCGGACGGTTACCAGAGCCCGGAGCGGTGCAGGGAGCGGATGAGCAGCCACAGGGCGACGGCCCCCACGGCCAGGACCGGAATGATCTGCACTATGACATCCATGCCTTAAGGAAACAGCGGCCGGGAACCGGTGCCGCGGGTCTTGACGGTTTCCTGATGCTCCCAGGGTTGTTTTTTACGCAATCCCGATGGCGCTTAGCCCGGACACCCCGGTGGACAGGGGCAGGCGGATGATCATGGTCAGGCCCCCTCCCGGTGTCTCTTCGGCCAGCAGCCGCCCGCCCATGGCCTCGGTCAGGCCCTTCGCCACGGCCAGGCCCAGGCCGATACCGGTCCCGGCCGGTGCGTCATCGAGGCGCTGGAAGGGCTTGAACATGGTGACCACCTGGTCGGCCGGCACGCCCTTACCGTGGTCGATGATGCGCAGTTCGCTGGCCGGGAAGCCCTCGATGGTGGCGCTGCCGGTGCCGCCGACGGAACCGACAATGACAACCTCGGAATCCGGGGCATATTTGAGGGCGTTTTCGACGATGTTGGCGATGACCCGCTCCAGCATCCCCGGGTCCGCGTCAACGGCGGGCATGTTATCGGGCAGTTCCAGCCGTATCCGCCCGTCCGGCAGGCTGCGCAGGGCCTGGGCAACGGCGTCGGCCCAGTGCACCGGGCGGATCAGGGAAGACAGTGAGTCGCCGGTGATCCGGGACATGTCCAGCAGGTTCCCGACCAGGCTCTCGAGCCGGTCGCAGTAGTCCTCGATGGTCGCCAGCAGTTCGCGCTGTTCCTCCGGGGTGAATTCCACGTCGTCCTGGCGCAGGCTGCTGACGGCCAGTTTGATCCCGGCCAGCGGGGTGCGCAAATCGTGGGAGACGGCCCGCAGGATGGAGGTGCGCATCTTGTTGCCCTCGGCCAGGCGCAGGTTGTCCCGGTAGCTGGCGTCGAGCTGTTCGCGCTGGAGCATGGCCAGCAGGTGGGCACAGAACGCGGTGAGCAGTTCACGTTCGCGCTGGCCCAGGGTGGTCCCGGTCAGGGCCAGGGCCCAGACATCATCGAGCGATTCAACGGTGTCGGCGTCCTCGAGGTCCGGTCCCGGTGCAGTGCCGGTGCCGGCGTGCAGCTGCCACGTGCCGGGGCCGGCGTCGTTCTCCCGCCGGTACAGGGCGGCGCCGTCGGCCCGGAAGTGCTCACGGACATGATCCAGAAATCCGGTGATGCTGTTCTCGGCGGTGATCACGGTCCGGCTCAGTTCACCCAGAGCCGCCGCCTCGGCCTCGGCCTGCCGGGCGTGCCGGCCAAGCCGGGCGGCATAACCGACCACCAGGGACACGGCCACGGCGACGGCCAAAAAGATCACCAGGGTCAACACGTTCTCCGGATCGCTGACGGTCAGGGTCCTAACCGGCGGTACGGTGAAAAAGTTCACGATAATGCCGCTGAGCACCGCCGCCGTCACCGCCGGCCACAGCCCGCCGACCAGGGCCACGGCGATGGTTCCGGTGAGGTGGATCAGCATGTCCGTGGCGAAATGCTCGTGCGGCACACGCTCCAGCAGCAGGTGCAGGACCGGCGGCAGGGCCAGGGCCAGCACAAAACCGGTGACCGTGCGGGCCCGCCCCAGTCCGGGGGGCCGGCGCCGGGAGACTCCCTGGTTGCTTTGGGCATGGGAGACCATGTGCACGTCGATGTCCCCGGCATCCCGGACCACCCTGGCGCCCACCCCGGCGGCGAAGATCCTTCGGAGGGGTTTGTGGCGGGAAACGCCGATCACGATCTGCGTGGCGCTGATGCTGCGGGCGAAGTCCAGCAGGGCCTGCGCCGGGTCCTCTCCGCTGACCGAGTGGTAGCTCCCGCCCAGTTCGCTCACCAGCCGGCGCTGGGCTTCCAGCTCGCCCGGGGACTCCCCCGCCGCGCCCTCGGCCGGGCGCACATGGACCGCGTGCAGCTCACCGCCGGCGGCACCGGCCAGGATCCGTGCCGCCCGGCGGATCAGCGTCTGCCCTTCGGGCCCGCCGGTCAGCCCCACCACCACCCGTTCGCGGGTGGGCCAGTTCCTGTGGATGCCTTCCCGGGCCCGGTAGGCGCCCAGTCCCTCATCGACCCGGTCGGCCAGCCACAGCAGGGCCAGTTCACGCAGCGCTGCCAGATTGCCGGGCCGGAAGTAGTTGGCCAGCGCGGAATCCACCTGCTCGCGCGGATACACGTGGCCGGCCGCGACCCGGGCGCGCAGCAGGTCCGGGGCCAGATCCACCAGTTCGATCTGGTCCGCCCGGCGCACCACCTCATCCGGCACGGTCTGCGCCGGACGCAGACCGGTGATTGATTCCACCACATCGGCCAGGGATGCCAGGTGCTGGATATCGAGAGTGGAAATCACATCGATGCCCGCATCCAGGAGCTGCTCAACGTCCTGCCAGCGTCCCTCCTGCCGGCTGCCGGGCGCCTTGGAGTGGGCGTAGTCGTCCACCAGGGCGACCTGAGGGGCCCGGGCGATCACGGCTTCAACGTCCAGTTCCCGCTCCGAGGCGTGTCCCTGCGTCCGCACGGGCACGGTCTCCAGCCCCTCCCGCAGGCGGGCCGTGTGCGGGCGGCCGTGGTCCTCGGCCAGGCCGATCACCACGTCGGTCCCCTCCCCGTGCAGCCGGTGCCCCTCTTCAAGCATGGCGCAGGTTGTGCCCACGCCGGGGGCCGCCCCCAGATAGATCCGCAGTGTTCCTGACGCCATGGCACCATTCTTCCCCCGGACCAGTACCGGCGGTTCGTCCAAGGAGCGGCAGTTTGTCCTCTGCAGCGGCGCCGGCGGCCCGGAAGGCCCCAACCGCAGAAAACAAAGAGACGCTTTGCGAAAACCTGACAAACACACAAAACCAGATCC
>NZ_JBNHIC010000093.1:0-7958 GCF_059092905.1 Arthrobacter sp. B0427-1-12
AAAGGAGCCGCCGCCGATACACGACGACGGCCCCCAGGCGGAACAGTGGTTACTTGACCATGCCCCGGATCAGGCCCCAGCCCTTGCGCAGCAGCAGCACACCGGCAGCAATGCCGATAGCGGTACCGCCCACGGCCAGCAGGTCCGGCCCGAAGTTGGTAACAGCGCCGGTAATGGTCGAAACAGCGTCAGCAGGAACAGTCATTTTCTTTACCCCTTACAGATACGAGTAGAACGGTTTTTTTGCGCCGGGCGAGGACTCCCCACGCCCGGCGCGAGCGGTCAAATTTACTTGACCATGCCACGGATCAGGCCCCAGCCCTTGCGCAGCAGCAGGACACCGGCAGCAATACCGATAGCGGTGCCGCCCACGGCCAGAAGATCAGGCCCGAAGGACGCAACAGCGCCCTGAATGGTAGTAACAGCGTTCGTCAATGTGTTCACCCCCTTTACACACACACGGCAAACGGACAGAAAATCTAGAAGGACCGCAGAACCGCGACCACGAGCCCGGCGGACAGCCCGGCACTCAAACACATACGGATGAAATCGGCAGCATCGGCAACGTTCACAGCAGCGCCCGCAGCAACTGCCAAAGGATCACCACGAACGAGGCAGCGAGCAGCCCGGAAAGAACCTCCAGAGCTATCCCGGCCATCATCGCCGCACCGCCAGCACCGCACCGAACGCGGCGAACAGCAGCAGCAGGCCCAGGATTACGACAACGACCGTCAACGAATCCTGAAGCGCGCCCATTGATTCAAGGAACGTCGAAGAGTCCAGCGGTTCAGAACCGGGCGCGGGCGGTTCGGCTGTGACTGTGACGGTTGCAGTCGGTTCGGCTGTCGGCTCGGCAGTCGTTGCGGCTGACGTTGCGGCAGTCGGTTCGGCTGTCGGTTCGGCAGTCGTTGCGGCTGGCGTTGCGGCAGTCGGTTCGGCTGTCGGTTCGGCAGTCGGTTCGGCTGTGGCGGTGGCAGTCATCGCATGCCGCCGCGAGTTTCAAGAATCCAGAAAACCCCGAAAATACCAAGCCCGACCAGCGCCACAGTGAGCGCCAGCCCAACCGCTGACATCACTACACCGGCAGCAGTGTCGGAGAGCGAATTGACGAGGGAAACGGCTTGCAGGGAAACAACAGGATGGTGGGACATAATGGGTCTGAGCCTTTCGAAAGGTAGAGACTTTCGTTGAGGTTAGGCCCCCGGCTGGTAACCGGGGGCCGACCCATTTAAGAGGCTTTTTCGAGCTTCGCGGGAGCAGACGGGAACAGGCCAACGACGCGGGTATTCACACCGCGCCCACCGGCAGAGAACTCCACGAGCCAGTCGATGGAGTCGCCCTCATTCGGATGGTGGCCCTGAACGATTCCCATGTTCTCGGGCTTCGGCATCATGACCTCACAGATGCCCTTGCCCCCAACGAGCACGGTAAGGGTTTCAAAGTCATAGGGGTTACCGCTGCGGGAAGTGCCCGACTGGCGGTGCTTATTGATGACGACGCCCGAAACGCGGGCAAGTGAATCAGCCATTGTGTAGACCTTTGCTTGTAGAGAAAGCTCCCCCGGTGGTAAGCCGAAGTGCTGGTAACAAGAGAAGCCTAAGCGATAAACCCATGTCCAAAAGACGATTTAGTTAATCAGTTATATAACGGTTCGGTAACGGTATTTTTTGCTCAGGATTTGCTCAGGAAACCTCAGGAAACCTCAGGAAAAGCTGAGCAACCACTGGGGAAAAACCGGGCTTCGCCCGGCTGCTGTGGTCCCGCGACGACTTTTGGCACAGAGAACGAGCCCGGGCGGCGGCAGCCGCCGGGGGTCGATGACCGAACGTTACGCCGGGGTGCTGGAGCAATTCCGATTACGGGGGAGGGGTGCGGGCGGGCAGCGGCTGCGCAGGCGCGGCAGCGGCTGCGGAGCAGCGGAGCCCCTACCGGATGCCGGGCGCACATGCAGCGCCAGCGGTGCCGGATGACTGCCCGTAATTTCAGCCTTCGCCAGCCGAGAAGGCCAAGACAACGACGCGACTACCGCCCCAGCCTGGCCGCCGGAATCGTCAACAAAACTTGACGCGGAGGCCCATCGTCAACTAAAATTGACTTATGACCACAGCACAGGAAACCGCCGTTCAGAACCTCGCCGCAGCAGCCGAAGCCGTCAGGCTGGCAACCGCCCATCTTCGCGTAGCCGTCTGGGAGGCCCGCGCCACTGGCGCAAGCTGGGCACAGATCGGCGCAGGACTGGGCATCAGCAAGCAGGCCGCGCAGCAGAAATACAAGGAATACTGCGAAACGCAGGAACGCGCCGAGCGCGAGCACGCCGAGCGCGCCGCGTGGACCGAGACGCCCCAGCTTGACGGACAGACGATCATCAATGCAGCCCAGGAACTTATGACGCCCGAGGAAATCGAAGCCGACGCCGAGCCCGTCACCGGCCCGGCGCACTGGGCCGAAGCGGACGCCTCGCCCGTCATCGCCCAGAGCCCGGCGGGACCGTTCGAGGACTACGAGACACCCCGCGACGGCGGCAGCCTGACGGGCAAGGGTTTCGACTGCAGGTTCTGTTCCTGCACCATCGACACCAGCCACCTTCCGCCCGGAAACAGCATGTTCTATGCCGCCGTGCTGGGCACAGACCATATGGAAGTTGCCCACTACCGGACGTTGAACGGCGAACCGATCCAGCCCAAGCCCGCCAAGCGCAGCCGCAAGAAGTAGGCCCCTACCAGCCAGCACCGACAGAAGAACCCCCGGCAGACGCCGGGGGTTTTTCCGTGTGCAGAAACGCGGAGCGCCGAGCTACTGGGCCCAGCAGAAAATCTGCAAAAACGCAGACCGCGGGGCCAGCCGGCCAGCTGCTTTATCTGCGAAAACGCAGACTAGCCGCGCACGAGCTCGACCCACGACGGCGAGAACCGCGCCGCCGCGTGCTGAGTCACCCACAGGCGGCAGTCCTCGTCAGGATCGAGGAACCGCCCCACATGCTGCGCAGCCTTGAGAGCATCATTGAGCAGCACCCAACCGCCATTAAAGCCGCCCCCGGAACGCGGACGCTTCGCCTTGACCTGATGCGCCGGGCGCGGCTGACGCCCGAGGGTTTTGGAGATCCCATTCTCCCGCTTGACCGCGACCGTCCACGCCCGAGCCGCCGACAGCTTGCGAATCACCCGCCGGGCGCGGAAGTAGTCGCCCATGTTCAAATCAATTTCCGCAACCGCCTTAGCGAACCCGGACGAACCCCAGAACCGGCCCGGACCCTTGCCGGGCTTCTGCCACGCATCCGGCACAATGTGCTGATATTCCTTGCCGTCAGTGGTCTTAGCGGAGTGCCCAAGAAAGTACATGGAAATGCGGCGCGGATCGCTGAATTTTTCCCCCGAGAAGTCAATGCCCGTTCCCGCCTTGAGGTGCCGGTCATATTCCGCGAACTCTTCCCGCGTGCGAACGTCGCAACGGTCAACATCCTTTGACGCCCCCACAATGTCCGCCCAGGATCGAGACAGCCAATCCTCAAACGTCATCGTCTGCCGGTACGACTTGGAGACGACCAGCGCCGGAACCCGCAGCAGCGCATGGATATGCGGAGCCCCCCGACGCTGAAATTCCAACTTCCACAGCACCCGCCAATCCGTGCCGACCTCGCGCCGCCACCGCAGCCGGAACCGCTCAAAAAACTTCTTGAACGTCTTGCCGTCAGGAGCCACCGCGACCCAGTCGCCCGGCAGCGTAAACGTAACCATCGCCAGCGCCCCGGTATCGGCAGACCAGTCGGACAGGTCAAGCTGCGCAAGCTGCTTAACCATGTTCGCCCGCGACTTGGCAGACCAGCCGGTTATCTCCTTGGAACTCGGCCCGTTCTCATGCGCCAGATAATCGGCAACATCGCCAATCTCCCCTGTTTCCTGATTGACCCACGACGCCGCCAAATCGGCCCGGCGACGAGTCTTGTCCTCTATCCGCTGGAGTGTCTTTTCCCGCCGCGCTTCATCACTCATGGCACAGCCCAGGATTCCCGGAGACAGGATCAGACGGACGGAGCGGCCCTCAGTTGTCCCAAAGCGCACCGTGTCAGCAGTGGAACCGGGCAGCAGTTCATTCTGTCCGCCAAGCTGGACCCCCAGACGGCCCGCCACCATATCAGCGGCTGTCTTGACATCGAAGGCCCCCGGAAGCTTCGCGGGAGCGTAGTCATCGATGATGGAGCGGAACGCCGCATAGTCATCGAGTTTTTTTTGTCGGCGCGCCGAATCACTTTCGGGTACCGCTAGCGCGGGCAAAACCTCTACACTAGACACGTCACCACCCTTTACACACGGTAGACATTTCGAACGGCGCCGATGATTCCAAGTCCCGGCGCCGTTCGCCTTTTAACAGTGGTTTCATTCTGTCACTACAGCCCCAGCAGTCACACTCAAGACGCGCTGACAGATGCAGGAAGGAAGTCCAGCGACGCGGAAACGTCCTCGGGCTTCGCCCTTGCGGGCGTCCCCGCTTTCCGCTGGACCTTTGCTTGCTGGTAATCGTGGCAGGAGCACTCAGGAACCCGACGAGTCCCGGCGCAGTGAGCACACCGCCCCGAATCCGTGACCGTTCCCACCGTCAAAACCGGCGCATACGTGTCATAGGCCCGGATCGCATCAGACGTCGGCAACCAGTGCCGGGCAAAAACCAGACGGTCCGCCTTCTCATAAGCCGCTTCCGTGTGATCGTCCACCGGCAAAGACTGCGCATCATAGGTCGTCCAGAGAGCAAGACGGCGCTGTTTCCAGAGCTTTTCTGTCCCGTCCTCATTCCTCGCCGTAACCGGCAGCATCGAGCGGCAGCGCGTCACCGCCACCACGGATTCACGAATGCGCTTATTGGCCCGAATGAAGTTCAGCCCGGTAATCCGCACCGAGCAGTCAGAGCGCCGCAACTGGGCCAGCTTGTTAGCCGCCGCCGTCGGCAGGCCGGACGTTTCGTTGGAGTCGGCCACGCCGGTAATTTCATCCATCAGCACCGGGCCGGATTCCCACTCCAGAAGCTGCCACCAGTCAGTGAAAGGAACATAGGCCGGATGCGCCGCCAGATGCCCGGCAGCATGGCCCACGGCATCATCACAGGCCGGATCATCACACGGACGCGGCCGCCGGTAATCGAGCAGGCGCACCGTGGAGAGCACCGGAGTTCCGGCGTCCAGATCAGGCAACGAGTCGTACACCATGCAGGCACTTTTCCCCGCGCCATTTTTTCCCGAGTACATGTGAATGGGATAGGCCCGCCGCCGGGCGCGCGCCCGTTCGGACTGTGCAGCAGGAGCCAGGATTGTTTCAAAACCCATCGTCAAGTTTCCTTTACATCGTTAGATCGTTGGAGCCCAGGCGCAGCCCAAAACGGCCACCGACCCGGACAGAGCGGGAGAAGAACCACAGACGGCGGAAGTCGCGCCAGAGCCCCGGAGCCGCCCGCCAGAGAATCCAGCCCAGCAGCAGCCAGCCCAGCACGCCCCGCAGGCCCCCGGACGCTGTACCCAGCAGCAGCAGCGCAGCCAGCACGGCCAGCCGCAGAAGAAAACGGATCATTTCTCAGTCACTCCCCTGTACCAATCGGACTCCGGCGGAGTATCGCGCAGCTCGACCATGAGCCACGCGATAACCGCCAAGAACAGAACCCCCAGCACGGCCAGAATGACGCCGTATGTTTCCCAGCTCATGCCGCCGACCCGCCGCCCGCAGTCAGGAACGACGCGACAATGCGAACCAGCTTCACCGCGAAGGAGGCCAGATAGACCCCCAGCAGGGCAAGGACAACGGCAATGGCCAGCGGCACCGGAAACCAGACGCCCATTGACGAGCCGAAGGCATAAACCTGCAGCGCGTAATCCCCGGAATCGTCCATCCAGCCGGGCAGTTCCACCCGAGGCAGACCGTCCAGCAGCCAGCCCACGAGCCCGCCCAGAACGTTTATCAGCGTGTCAGTTATCACCGTTGATCCCCTTGCCCATTGAGAAGTTGAAGCCGAACGCGGAACCAATGGCGCGGATAATGGCGAAGCCGCCGCCGACCACCAGCCCGAGGGCAATAAAGGCATTCACCCCGGATGCAATGCCCTTCATCGGTTCGGCGCAGGCATCAAACGGCCAGATCGTATTTTCGTAGTCGCCCAGCTTGAACGGCAGGGCAGGCCCCTTGCAGCCGGTGCCTGGCCCCCCGAGCCCGTCAACGGTTCCTGTCACTGTCTCAATGGCCGGCTGAATGCCCTTGGTTTCGAGCTTGCCGCGCAGCCCCGTCGCCATGTCCGTTGCGACCTGAGGCGAAGGCTCAAAGGCCCAGCGCAGCGCGCACTGTGTCGGGACCATGACCCAATCAACCGGGTTGAGGCTGAATGTTGCCGACAGACAGTTCTGCATGCCCTGATCCGGGGAGACGTTCGGATTCGTGCCGGTGCCCACGGACGGCGAGCCGTCAGCGTTCGGACGCGGCACCTGTACCTGTGTTGTCTGCCCGGTTTCGGGATCGACGCGCGGTTCGGTCCAGTAGTTGACGCCGCCCGTCGTCGGATCGCCGTCTGTGTTGTAGTCGTTGCGCTGCGCGGGACGGTCGCCGTACGCCTGTTCCAGCACGCTGCACTGATCCACCCCGACCGAATACGGCCCGTACATGCACTTGACCGCCGAGGGCTCATGCCGGGCAAGGTCAGCCCAGACCGAACAGCGGTTCTGTGAGCCCGCTTGGCACTGCTGGCCGTCAACGTGGACATGCAGCCCGCAGACCGTAGGCCCGTTCGGCGCACACTCGGGATAGTTCAGCGCCGCCGCCGGATCGGGTTTGGCCTCCCAGATCGTCTGTGGCCCGGAGCCGTTGTCATAGCTGATCGACAGGCCCTGTGAGTATTCGCCCAGCCCCGCAGCCTTGCAGGAGGGAACCGTGAGTTTGTCCGTGGTGCCGCTGTACGTGGCCTTGAGGTCATAGACCGCGCCGGTATCCGGGCCTACGCATTTCTGTGTCACTTCATAGCTGACATCCTCAGGCGCGGCAGGCCCGGCAGCACCCGCGCCCCAATTAATCATGTTGGCCGGGCGTGTAGTCGAGATAGTGCTACCCGCCGGATGCTTTATATACGCGCCGGTTGCGTCGTACTTGTTGTCATAGGTCCGGAACCCGGAAACCTTGACCGAGTTAGCCGGGCCGCACTGGGTAATAGGAACTTCGAACCAATTGAACTCCGCATCATACGAAACCGGATAGGCCGAGGCCTGACCCGCTTTGCCCCGAACCTCAAACTCGTTCCCCGCCTCGTCCCCAACCGTCCATTGACACGTGAGGTCATACCAAAACGCGAACGTCTTAGGCGTGCTGCCCGGAACCGGCTCTAACTTGATATTCCACGAGTCCTTATAAACGCGCCCACCTGTCTTAATCAGCCCGGGATCAATCCAACCGTGGGGAAGATAGGTCAACGGTTCAGGATTCGCCAACTTTTCTTCCGGCGTGCTTGTGCTCAGACTCGTCTCATCCTGCCCGCCGTTCAGTTCCTCCCACTCCCGCATCTTGTCTTCCCACGGCATGTCGTAGTTTTCATCGTCAGCAAGCCAGTTCATCCCGTCATCGCACCACTCCATACAGGCGAACCCAGCGGCAGCCGTCGCCGCCGCACCAATGGCCGCACCGTTGGCAGCAATGAACGCAGTCACCCCGCCCCAGATCAGCGGAATAGCCGGAAGTATTGCGCTGGCACGCTGCGCAGGAGCGCCGACAGCGACAGCGACCGCCAGCACCCCGGCAACCACCATCCCGACGACCCCGCGCCTAAATTTGTCCATCAGGCCGCGCCCCCGCAGCCGTTCCTTCAATTTCACCCTTGCCCCTTTACACACGGTCAGAAAAACAAAGGAGCCGCCGCCGATACACGACGACGGCCCCCAGGCGGAACAGTGGTTACTTGACCATGCCCCGGATCAGGCCCCAGCCCTTGCGCAGCAGCAG
>NZ_JBNHIC010000094.1:0-7557 GCF_059092905.1 Arthrobacter sp. B0427-1-12
CCAGGCGGATATCGAGCCACATTCCCGGGGCAGGCGACCGACACCTACCCTGCCAGCCGGTCCCGGACCAGCCACAACAAGACTCACAGGCGGATATTGCTGGGATAGGCTTCTGAGCTGGGAATTTATGGGCTCGTTGGAGGTCGTTCTTGGCTACGCAGGTGTTGGGGCCTTGGACTGGTAGCCGGGAGAAATTGAGCGCTAAAACGACCGGCTACTACCAAGACCCCGATGCCTGCGTGGAACCGCTGGTTCCGCCGGTAGGCCTGACCCGGACATGGCAAAGGCCCCGGACCATGGGCGGTCCAGGGCCTTCCGCGTGGGCTCTGCGCCTCAGTCGATGAGCTGGTCAGTGAGCTGGTCGGTGAGCTGGTGGACGTGCTGAGTCCATTTCCTGTACTCGTGAGCGTAGCCAAGCGCCCGGGTAAGGGCATCGGCGGCAGCATCGGAGGATCCCTTGCTGAGGGCGTCCTCGTGGTCCAGCAGCATCTCAGCTGCCAGCCGGGCCGCGGAGTCCCGCTCAATGGTCGCCATCTCCAGGTCCTTGCGCGTGTCCGTCATGGCGGTTCCTTACTCTCGTGGTGGGTCTGTTGTGGCTATGGTCCTCAGGCGGCCGTCTCAGCCTTCAGGAGTCTGTACATGGTGCTAACCGATACCCCGGCCCGCTTGGCAATCTGCGCCGGGCTAAGGTCGCCGCGCGCGTGAAGCTCCTTCACCAGGGCAATGTCCTCAGCATTGTGCTTCTTCGGCCGTCCCCCGAGCTTGCCGCGGGCCCGTGCCGACTGCAGGCCAACGTTGGTCCGCTCCCGGATCAGTGCCCGCTCAAACTCAGCCAGGGAAGCGAAGATCCCGAACACGAGGTTCCCGTTCGCCGTGCTGCTGTCGATCCCTTCATGGATGGACCGGAAGGTAATCCCGCGGTCCCGCAGCTCGGCCACGAGGGACACCAGGTGCTGCAGGCTCCGGCCCAGCCGGTCCAGGCGCCAGACAAGCAGCGTGTCCCCTTCCCGCAGGTAGTCCAGCATCTTGTCCAGCTCGGGCCGGGATGCCTTGGCCCCGCTCACGCCTTCGTCCTTGAAGATCCTGGAGCAGCCGGCGGCCTTCAGCGCGTCGACCTGGCCATCCGTGTTCTGGTCGCTGGTGCTCACTCGCGCGTAGCCGATGATGCTTCCCACGGCGCCCCCTGATTGTCGTTAACTCATGTTCAGGTGTTGGTTATGACATTAGCTTGTTGGAAGGGTTTTGATAATAAGAAAAACGCGGAAACACGCGGAAATCCCGAGTTCTAACAACTGCGCTTTCACTGCCGTGAACCGATCGTTTTTGAGACTGAGCAGGCCGGTGTTCTCCGTGGCAAGCAACGCGCAGCGTTGTGCGGCAGCCCGTGGCGTTATCCGCGGCGGGATCCCCGCGGAACAGTCCTCAAGCTTGTCCTAGGTCTTGGGACGGATGCTGAAGCATGACAATGACCCACCGGGCCCGGATTGCGGGCCTGATCATTCTGATGGCTTTACTGGCGGTGGCTGCAGGGTATGCCGTGGACGGCTGGCGAGGCGCTTTCTACACCGCCCTCATTGCTTTTCTGCTGGCCGTTTCCACTTACCTCGTCGACAGATGCACGCAGTCTCAGCAGGACAAGAACGCCCGACGGGCCCACAAGGGAAGCCGCTAAGGACCGATTCCGCAGGAGCAGGCTGTGTGGCTGAGTAAGGAGTGTGCTCCGCACACGCTGACCTTCCGGACCCCGAAGTATCTGATTAGGACTGAGCTGCAGGGTTTGAACATGGGTGAGCCGAGCAGATGGATGACCCGGAATTCGCGCCGACTCCAGAAGCAATTCAAGAGGCCGCAAAAGCCGCGTTCTCAGACCCGTCGACGCTTGCCCGGACGATGATTCACGGACTCAATCATCTGCAAGATGATGCCGAGAAGCACCCGGAAGACCACCCAGGATCCCCCTCACCCCGGCTCCAGGCGAAGAACCAGCCAGAACATCAGGCAGGGTCACGAATCCGCCCGCGAGGACCTGGATCTACATGCGCCGGAGAACCGGCAGAAATCGTTCCCGACCGAAGCTTACGTATGCGCTGTTATCGGCGTTTGTGTCAGGGCGCGAAGAGTGTGCCGGCTGGCTGACATGTGGCGGTTCGAGGCTTCCCTCGGTAGTCCCGGCCACACCCTGCGGCGGTTTCTTTGGGGCTTTAGGGATTTTAGGGAGCTTTATTAGATTTCAATAAAGTGCCCTAAACCAAGTAAACTGCTGCCTATGGATCAGGTGCTTAACCCGTACACTCCCAACGCCGGAGCCACCCCCGAGCTGGTGGTCGGGCGCGATGAGCTCCTGAAGGACTTCGAAACGCTTCTCCGACGGCTCGATCGCGGCAGAACCGACCAGTCAATGATTGTCACCGGCCTGCGGGGTGTCGGAAAAACCGTTTTGCTGGGTGAGTTCCGTCAGATCGCCGATGACTTCAAGTGGAAAGTCCTTGAGCTGGAAGCCAGCAAGCACGATGACAATCACTTCCGTCAGACGCTGTACTCCAAGCTCAGGGCCTCGCTGTTCCAGGTCTCCCCGCGGGCGCGGTGGGGGGAGCGGGCCAGGAACGCGGCACGGGTCCTGCAGTCATTCAGTCTCTCGGTTGACCCGAGGACCGGTGCCCCTACCCTATCCCTGGAGGTTGAACCTGCCGAAGGACTCGCTGACCATGGGGACCTGACGCTGGACCTCACGGATGTTCTGGTCGCTATCGGTGAGGCGGCGGCGGACCACGGAACGGGCCTGGTTCTGCTTTTCGACGAGGTCCAGTTCCTGAGCCGTTTCCAGCTGGAAGCCATTATCCAGGCGATCCACAAGACCGTGCAGCGGAAGCTGCCCGTGACGTTCGTGGGTGCCGGACTGCCGCAGATCGCCGAACTTGCAGGGGATGCCAAATCCTACGCGGAAAGGCTCTTCAGGTTCCCGCGTATCGGTTCCCTCGATAGGGAAGACGCGGCAAGGGCGCTGGCCGAGCCGGCACTTGCGGAGGGTGCGCGGTTTGAGCGGGATGCGCTGGATCGGGCTTTCGAGCTGACCGAAGGCTATCCCTACTTTATTCAGGAGCTGGGTTACCAGGTCTGGATGGTGGCCAGTGACCAGGTGATCACGCTCGGCGATGTTGAGGACGCCAAGGACGCCTACGAGGCGAAGCTGGACGAATCGTTCTTTCGGGTCCGTCTGGACCGGGCGACGCAGCTGCAGATCGCCTACATGCGGGCGATGGCCGAGCTGGGGCCCGAATCCCAGAAGGCCGCCGATGTGGCCGCGGTGATGGGGCGTGAGTCGACCCAGCTGGCACCGACCCGCTCAGAGCTTATTGCAATGGGTCTGCTGTACACCCCGTCGCATGGATACGCCGGATTCACCGTTCCTCATTTCGACCGCTTCATGCTGCGCGCGGTACCTGAACTTGAAGTTCCGAAACTGCAGAAACGGCGGCCGAAGAAGAAGGGCTGAAATCCCGGCTCCGTTAGAACCGCAACTACTGCAGAACCGCAGCGTCAGTGAAGGTAAAGGGCGTCATCCGCCCGACAGAAACAAAAGACATCGAAGCCGAAGGCGAGGACTACGCCGCAGCGCGGGAAACACTCCAGGCCCAGGTCCCCGAAGGATGGCAGCTGCTCTCGGTCAGGACCATCCGCTAACCGCCGCCACCCATTCCTCCGCAGCCGGTGGCAGGCAGTACCGCCGGGATCAAACCAACCTAGGACTGCTGCAGTTCAGTGCGGGCGTCTACCGGTTCGATCAGTTCGGGTCCGTTGTTGCGCACCGAGTTGACCCGGTCGCTGACCGTCACCGGAACCAGCTCCGGCTCCGGCATGGCATCGAGCAGCTGCGCGACCTTGGCCTTGGCCGTGGTCTTCGGGTCCAGCCAGTCCGCCTGCCCGGGGGTGCCGGACCCCGGCGGGTGGGTCAGGGGGGTGTCAGGCGAACCAGTCCCAGTCGGGAGGGCTCCACGCAGCCGGTACCTGATGTGTGCGGGTGTGACCGCATTGTTTGCAGGTGTAGGTGGCGTTGGCCGCCTGCTCCTGCCCGTCGGGGAGGATCCGGGCCGGGACGTACTCCTTGAAATGCAGGGACCGGTCGGTGCTGCACCCGGGGCAGAAGGGCGGTTCCGGTTCGGGTACGGCGGAAGCGCCGGTGGTCTTGGTGCGGTTGCTGCGGGGTGTCTTGGCAGGCATTGGGGAATCACCACATCTTCGTCGGTGCCGGTTTCGGAAGGGCTCACGGTTATCGGGGGAGGACCCTGACCGGCGTGCACGTTTCGGCTGTTGGTGCCTGCGGCAGTGTCCCTGGTGGTCGGCTCTGATCAGCGAGGGACGCTGATTTTTTCTTCAACCGCACTTGGCGGTATTTCAGAGTATCCCGGCCGGCCGGTTACGGATAGGTTCCGGCACCCACCCACGGGCCGGCAGCGTCCCGAGGCCCGTCCCGGATCTGCTCCCGGTGCGCGGGCCCGGTTTGGCCGGTACGTCACTGCGGCCGGACTTCAGGTCTTCCCGCGTGCTGTTGCGCGATCCATGCGATGTGCTGTCTAATGCTTGCCCGACACTTTGCAGACGAGGAGACGACCAGCCGAACATGGCTACCGATTACGACGCACCCCGGAACACCGGCGAGGATGAGTCGACGGATTCGCTTGAGGAGCTGGCCGCCCAGCGCGGCAAACCCCAGCCGGTGGCCATCGACGTGGACGAGAACGACACCGCCGAAGGCATCGACCTGCCCGGCGCTGACCTCTCCGGCGAGGAGCTGCATGTGGGTGATCCCCGTTCAGGCCGATGAGTTCACCTGCGGATCCTGCTTCCTGGTCCACCACCGCTCCCGGAAAGCGCGCGAGAAGGACGGCGTCGCCTACTGCCGCGACTGCGAAGACTGAGAAAGGCAGCGACAGCATCCCGGAAAGAGGACGGAGTCCGGCTCAGATCACCGAGGCTTACCGCAGCGCGGCTGCCTGAATAACAAAGCCGGCTCAGGCTTGGGGCTAAAGTGAGCCTGAACGCGACGGGGACGGGCAGATCCGTACCTTGGACCGGGAACCGACGCCCACCCGGAGCCGACGCCCACCCGAAACCGGCGGGCCTAACGCCGCCCCGGGCCCGGCTGCAGGGGTTCATTCCACCGGGTCCCTGGCCTGTTCCGGGGCAGACTTCAGCTATCGCGGCCCGGGGCACCTGAAGCCGCCCGGGGATCTCAGGTGCCGGTGAGGGAACAGCACCAGATCTGCGCCGGGGCGTAAAACGGCACCGGCGGACGGGAGCCTGAAGGAGCACTCCCGTCCGCCGGTTCACGCAGTGCGGGCTATTAGGACGCTGGAGAGCCGACCGCCGATTCGTGGTGTCGTCCTGCCCCATCCGGGAGCCTGCCGGGGGCCGGTTTCAGGCCTGGCCCTTTAGACCGGGCGGATGTTCTCCGCCTGCGGTCCCTTCTGGCCCTGGGTGACGTCGAATTCGACGCGGTGGTTCTCCTGCAGTGAGCGGTAGCCGCTGGCGGAGATGGCGGAAAAGTGCGCGAACACATCCGGTCCATTGTCGTCAGGGGTGATGAAGCCGAAGCCCTTGTCCGCATTGAACCATTTGACTGTTCCTGTTGTCATGCTGCATTCCTTCTGGGCCGGCTCTGCGGATCCGTGCTGTGGACCCCGTCCCGCCGCCCGCTCCCCAGCCTATGTGCCGGGATTCGTACCGGACAAGACCACGTGGATAGCCCTGGACGTTCGCCGGGAAATACTGGTGACGTATGCGCTGATATCGGCGTGTGGTCGAGCAGCGAACGGATTTGAGCGCGAGCTGACCAAGGACGGCCAAACCCCTTATGGCAGTGCCGGCTGACATGCAGTGCAACCTGATGTGTGACGGACATGAGTTCTGCCTCCAGTCGTTTGACGTTGTGCCGATGGCGCGGTTCCGTCGCGGGTGTCATTACGATCCTCTACGCTGGAGATGTTCCTGCCCGTAGCCCGGCCCGGTATCGGAGGAGTTGAGGGGCCATGCGTGCCTGGTGGATCGAATACCCCGCCCCGCTGACCGGACCGCAGGCGGGCTCGCCGCTGCGATTCGGGGAACGCGCCGACCCGGTGCCCGGCCCGGCGGACCTGCTGATCCGGGTGCGGGCCTGCGGGGTGTGCCGCACGGACCTGCACCTGGCCGAGGGGGACCTGAAGCCCCACCGGCTGCGGGTGGTTCCCGGTCATGAAGTGGTCGGCGAGGTCGTTGGCCGCGGCCCGGAATGCACCCGATTTGGCATCGGTGAGCGGGTGGGCGTCGCTTGGCTGCGCCGTACCTGCGGCAGCTGCCGGTTCTGCCTGCGAAAAGCTGAGAATCTGTGCCTGGACCCGCGCTTTACCGGCTGGGACGAGGACGGCGGCTACGCCGAACTGGCCGCCGTGCCGGAATCCTTCGCCTACGCCATACCCGAGACCTTCGCAGACACCGAAGCCGCCCCGCTGCTGTGCGCGGGCATCATCGGTTACCGGGCGCTGCGCCGGGCGGAACTGAGACCGGGCGGCACCTTGGGCATCTACGGCTTCGGGGCCTCGGCGCACCTGGCCGCCCAGATCGCCATCTATGAAGGGGCCACAGTCTTTGTGATGACGCGCTCGGAAAAGGCACGCCGCCTGGCCGCCGGACTCGGCGCCGCCTTCGTCGGGGCGGGCACCGACGAGCCGCCCGAGCCGCTGGATGCGGCCATCCTCTTCGCCCCGGCCGGCGACCTCGTTCCGCCGGCGCTGCGGGCCTTGGACCGCGGCGGCACCCTGGCCATCGCCGGAATCCACCTCAGCGACATCCCGTCCCTGAACTACGCCGCCGAACTCTTCCAGGAACGGCAGATCCGCAGCGTCACTGCCAACACCCGCCGCGACGGCCAGGAGCTGCTGGACCTGGCCGCACGCATCCCGATCCGCCCCACCGTCAACGCCTACAGCTTCCCGGAAGCGGAACAGGCCCTCAGGGACCTTGCCGCCAACCGGGTCACCGGAGCCGCGGTCCTCAGGTTCGGCACCTGAATCTGCCACCGGTCCGGGACAGGAGAAACCGGACGTATGCGCTGTTATCGGCGCTGAAGGAGCCGGTGCACCACAGCTGCGGTGCATGGATCAGGCTCCCGTCCTTCCAAAGGATGGGAGCCTGGTCCGACTGGGTGTTCAAACCGTTCCAAGGGTGAACACCGCCCCGGGCGGGGAAGCCGGTAAGAGGGCCGTCCCCGCAGGTCGCTGGTGATCGGATGGGCCGCCGGGTACCGGCGTGGTGGGCAGCATCAGATTCGGTGTGGCCGGATCGGCGCTGCACAGGGACTTAGGTGGGAATGATCAGCGGCGGCTGTGCCCCGTGGGGCTGGTGGACCGCCCGCATCGGTGGCGTGGAGGCGGGACCGGTTCCGGTTGCTTCTGCTGTCATAAACCGCTTCGGGGCTTCCCTGTGTCCGGGGTCCGGGGGAGAATCCAGCCATGGGATTGGGGGAGGGGGCCCGCTATGATCCGGTGCGCGCGGCAGCGGCGTTCTGTGATCTGCTGGCCGTCT
>NZ_JBNHIC010000095.1:0-7363 GCF_059092905.1 Arthrobacter sp. B0427-1-12
ACTCGACGCCGACCGCGACCACGCCAAACGCTTCGACGACCTCGTCACCCATGGTGCGCCCTTCCCCAAGGAGCGCGAGCTGGTCATCGAAGAGGCCTGGGCACGGGGATACACCCCGACTGGCAAGGTCATATATCGAGGCATTGGCCAGGGGCAACCGCCGACCTTAAAGTTCGACGTGGAAGTCGACATCACCCCGGGTTGATCTCTCAATCCCGCCAGGAACATCCGCTTCGCGGGCCTGCAGTGTCCGAAGGTCACCGATAACAGCGCATATGACACCAGTCGAACATCGGTATTTGCAAGACAAAGCACAGAGTCCTCGGATTCCGCCCCGAAGTGTCTGGTACCGGTTGCCGAAATGGTGCTGTCGTGATTCTCCAGGACGCAGGCCAGCCTGGATTACCGGGCGTAGGGCGGGACTTTGGACTCGTTGTTAAAGGGTTCGAACCATTCGGCGAAGCCCATGGGTGCAAGGCCCAGGTCCTCGGCCAGTTCGATGTCGTCCTCGAAGCCGTCCAGGTCGCGCCGGTACAGCATTTCGCTGTCCGCGTCCTCCAGGAGCTGTTCTTCAAGGATGCTGCGCCACCCGTCTGCCAGCTTCAGGTCGAATAGGTGCTCGATGACCTCCACCTGGTCCAGCAGGCACCGGACGGCCAGTTCCTGGGCCACGCACGAGGGGTATTCCCAGCCCCGTACCAGCAGGGACGCCGTATCGGCGGCTACGACCAGGAAACGCCGCACGAAGCCGGGCGTGTAGCCGGCGGCGAACCGCCGCGGCAGGCCGGACAGCACCGAGGTGGTGGCAATGCCGGAGGGCGTGACCGGATCAAGTTCCTTCACGGTATCAAGGTCCTCGAACAGCTGGTCGATCAGGACCACCGAGGCCTCCCAGAGGCAGCCCGCGAGGAGTTTCGCGTTCCGTAATGACTCGGCCCGCTCGTCGGCGCTGACAGGTTGGCCCTCCGGTTCCTCACCTGATGCCCCGGGGTGCGGCAGGTAGCCGAGCTTTTCCAGCTCCAGGCCGGTCAGTCGTTCGCCGAGGGCCATCAGGCCGCGGGTCTTGTCCTCGCGCTCACGGTCGTTCTGTTCCCCGGTAACCATGCCCCGATCCTACGGCACGTCCGGCAATGGGCGGCTGGCCCATCTGTTACCGGTCTTCAGCGGTTAGGCCGGTGCCGGGGGTGCAGCCTTTGAATGGTCCGTCGGCGGAGAGCAGGGTAGCCATGTGGGGTCGGCGTGGTTGCGCCACCAGATGCTCATGCCGGTTTTCCGTCGAGACGCAGGTGTTCCCAGGTGCGCCAGAGGTCTTCGAGGCGGCTGGTGGCTTCGGCGTGCTTCCACCATTGGGGGGCACCAGGAGGCTGCGTTGTCGGTTGATTCTATGGGCACGTCGTTCTTACGGCTCACCGTATTGCAACACAGTCGCCTTCCACATAGTGCCTATACTCAGTCGCCCCGTTCCTCGGCGAGAATCCGCTCACTCTCCTTCAAGGCTGCTGCGACCTTCTCATCAAGCGCGTCCATGAGTTCGCTGAGGTCATCGAAGCGTTCCCGCTTGTATTCGCCCGGCTCCTTCCTGACCCGCACGCCCCGCTCCTCGCGCACCGATCTCTCGATCCCCACCTCCGGCACCGGCGGCTCGTCCCGATAGATAGGTGCCAGTTCCGGGTTCTGCCGCGTGGCGAGCACGGCGCTGATGGCGCGGATGCTCAGGGCCAGTCCGGCCGAGGTCCACCCGTACCGGTCAATGCCGGGAATGAGGGTCTCCGCGTTCTCCCAGCCCGGGGTCGGCGGCACGTCGCAGGCGTGCAGGGCGCTTGGTTGGGCCAGGGCCAGATACTGCCGCACTCCCCCGCGCCAGTCCCTCTCCCAGCGGCCGAGCACGTCCAGCCACCGGGTGACCGCGCAGGCCGGGCACTCCCCCGGCTCGTCACTGCGGCTGATGACCGTGCCGAGGACGGCGGTGTGTCTGGACCCGGCTTCGATGTCCCCGGCGGTGAGCCGCCTGATCCGGTTGCGGGACAGGCGCAGTTCCCCGGCGGCGACGAGGATGAAGCCGTCCCGGCGTCCGGTGAACCCGCGGACCCAGCCCACGGTCGGGACGCAGGCCAGCGCCTGCGGCAGCTCCAGCCACCCCTGCCCTCTCCGCCATGGCAGCGGCACGTCATTGTCGCCCAGCGGGGCGAACGGCACCCCTTCCCGGTCGTGCATGACCCGGATCGCGTCCAGCCGCCTCACGGTCAGGGCCTTGGAGGCCGGGCACTGCCTTACAAAGGCATCGAGAGTTTCGGCGTCCGCCGGCATGGGCTCCCGGCCGGTCGCCTCGCACCAGTCCGCATACAGGCTCCAGTGCCGCTGCACGTGGGGGTGCTGTGCCCCGGAGCCGGGTGGTTTCAGGCCGTGCCGGGCCGGCTTCAGTCCGCTGTCGGTGGTCCGGGCGGTCACAGGCCCAGGCCCATGACGGCGTTGCCGCCGGCCAGCGGCACGTATTCGCGGTCGTAGACCTCCACCATGGCGTCGGATTTGTGGCCGGTCTGCAGGCGGATGGAGCGGGAGTCGAAGCCGTTGCGGCGGGCCTGGGTGACGAATCCGGCGCGCAGGGAGTGGAAGCCGATGTCCTCGTGGCTGAACCCGGCGGCGGCTGCCCGGCGTTTGGCGATGGCGTTGAGGGCGTGTCCGCCGACGCCTTGCTCTTTGATCTGCCCGGCCTTGCTGATCGCGCGCAGCAGCGGGGTCTGCGGGTCGAGGTGCCAGCGGCGGGGTTTGCGGCAGATGTGTGTCAGGCCAGCCCACGACGGAGTTTCAAAGACGGCCTTCATCAGTGCCGCCCTCCCCTTCTGTGCTGCTTCGAGCATGAGCATCCAGCGGGTCCATGCGCACACCGGGCAGGTGCCCGGATGTTCGCCGTAGGGCAGGCCCCGGGTCACGCCCCGGCCCTCCTGATCGGTCTTCGAGTGCGTGATGCGGAAGTGCAGTCCGTCGTGGACGTGGTATTTGACGCTGCCGACGGTCAGGGCGGCCAGTTCGGAGCGGCGGAACGCCCCGGCGAAACCAGAGAGCAGGATGAATGAATCGCGGGCGGCGGACACCCCGTGCGGCCACCGGTCCCGGTCCATGGAGGACAGGACGATTTTCAGGTCATCGAGCAGCAGCGGAACCATGCGGCGGACCGGCGCCTGCCGCTCGCGGGCGATCCCGGACAGGACCATGGACACGTCGGTGGTCCGGGTCGGCGACTCATAGCCGTGGGCGGCGTGCCGGCGGGCGATCGCCGCCAGCCAGCGCTGCAGCGTGGAGGGCTTGTAGACGGGGGCGCCCCCGGCGTTTACGAGCCGGGCCCGGTCGGCCAGATACATGCTCACGGTGTCGGGGCCGGCGGGCAGCGCCGGCAGACCGTGGGCGGCGCACCAGGCCTCGAACATCTGCCAGTCGCTGCGGTAGGCGCGGGCGGTGCTGGCCGAGACGGCATGGGACTTGTGTGCATGGGCGAGTTCGCGCAGCCGCTCCAGTTCCGGGTTGATGGCGGCGAGAGCGCCGGGTCCGGAGCCGACCCGTCCGTCACGCGGGTGGGCCGGAACTGCCGCCGTGCCATCGGAATGATCTGCCATACCTGTCTCCGCTGCTCCCGTCCGTACCGCCCAAGTCTGTACCGCCCAGGCCCCCGTGGCGCCGTTCCGGCACCGATAACCCGGATGATCGCCGCCTCCCCCCCGTTTCCCGCGTTTCGGGCCAAAAACGGGGGGCAGCGCCGGTTTGTAGCATAACCGGCTGATCCGGGCCGCGATGAGGTGCCGGCAGCCCTCCGTCGCGAACAGCACCCATCCTGCAGGCACACATCCTGCAGGTCCGGCTCCCCTGTGGTCCAGCCGGGGCCGAGGGAGACGGCTCCCTCAAACCGGGTGCAGGACGCCCGCACCCGCTGGCGGCATCCTGCACCCGGTCCTGTGCCGGTAGGAGTCGGCTGGGTCCAGTAGAGGGTTCCGGCCTTGGGCTTTCCGTGGGGCTCCCCCGGCGCGCAGGAGCCGGCGAAAAATGTTGAAACGGGCGGCAGGAATTGCCTTAAAGGCGGAACATTCGTGGCTGAAAATGAGACTTTCATGAGTTTTTTATGAGAGTTTTCTCATGTTCCTTTTACAGGTTTATTCAAAGGTTTTGTCCGCATTGTTCATTTCACCGCCTGAAAAACAACGGGCGGTATGATCCGCCGGCGGGGGCCGGCGGCGCACCTTTGGTAGGAGACCAAAATGTCAACACGTTCTGCATCCATGCCCGCACGCCGGCGGCGGCTCGGCGGAGGCCTTGCCGCTGCCGTCACCCTGGGCGCCCTGATGGTCCCGGTCATGGTGCCGGCCTCATCCGCGGCGGTCATCAACGATCCGCCGGCCAACGGGCACAGCATCACGGTCTTCCCGGACCGGGACTACGTCAACGGTACGGGCTGGCCCGACGCCACCCCGGTCACGGTCGAACTGATCCGCAACGGCGCGGTCGTCGGCACGGCCACCGTCACCCCGGCCGATGACCTGTCCACCCCCGGCTTCGACGGGATCTTCGATCTGAACCACGGCGCCGGCGACCCCTGCTGGGCCGGGGCCACCCCGGACGTGCGCGGCGGTGACATCGTGCGGGTCACCGACGCGGCCGCAGTGTCCGACCAGACCACCACGGCCCGGATCAAGGTGACCCAGAAGGCCGCCCAGCTGCGGGCGGACACCGCCGTGGCACCGGCGGCGCCCAACGGGGCGGTGGTGTTCAAGGGCACCGCGGCCGATGCGGCCGGCGGCCAGATCCCGGCGGCCCAGCTGGAGGCGCGGATCGTCGCGGACGGCGAGTTCAATGCCAACGGGCGCAAGGATCTGCGGGTCAACCCGGTCTACGACTCGCCCACCGCCACGACCTGGAGCGCCACCATCACCGGGCTGACCAACCGGGACATCGCCCTGGCCACCGGCGGCGAATCGTCCCTGCAGTGGCTGGGCCGCAACCCCGGGCTGGAACCGGCACCGGAGGCGACCATCGCCGAATACTTCGACAGCACCGCGATCCAGGCCGCCCCCGGCTGCCCCGCCCCGGCGGTCGGACCGACCACCCCGGACCTGGCCGCGGCCAGCGACAGCGGCTCGTCCACCACGGACAACATCACCAACGCCGCCACCCCCACCTTCACCGGGTCCTCCGGCACCACCGGCATCGGCACCCCGGTAAGGCTGTATGTGGACAACGTGCTGAACACCTCCGGGACCATCGCCGCCGACGGCTCCTACAGCCTCACCGCCGCCGGTCCGCTCACGGACGGGGTGCACAGCATCGTGGCCAGCGAGGTCAACCCCGCCACCGGGGTGGAGACCCGCTCCCAGGGAGCCCTGTCCGTCACCGTGGACACCGCAGGACCTGCCACCACCATCACCGGCTCCCCGGCGGGCCCGACCCGGGACCCCTCCTACACCTTCAGCGCCTCCGAGGCCGGGGCCGGCTTCGACTGCTCCATGACCACCGGTGCCGACGCGTTCACCGCCTGCACCTCCCCGAAGGCCTACACGAACCTGGCCGCCGGCACCTACACCTTCAAGGCCCGGGCCACCGACGCGGCGGGCAACACCGGAGCCGCGGCCACCGCGGCCCTGACCGCCCCGGCCACCGCCCCGGCCGCCTCGCTGTCCCCGGCCGCCGGCCTGGCCTTTGCCGCCACCAACCTTAATACCGCCAGCGCCGCGCAGGCCGTGACCCTGACCAACAGCGGCACCGCGCCGCTGACCATCAGCAGCGTGGCCGTCACCGGCACCAACGCCGCCGAGTTCACCGAAACCCACACCGGCTGCGGCACCTCCCTGGCCCCCGGGGCCTCCTGCCAGATCAGCGTCACCTTCAAACCCACCGCCTCCGGCACCCGCACCGCCTCCCTGGTGATCACGGACAATGCCGCCGGCAGCCCGCACAGCCTGTCCCTGACCGGTACCGGCAACACCGCCCCGACCGTCACCTCCCGCACCCCGGCACCGAACACCTTCGCGGTGGCCTCCGGAGCCCGCACCCCGGTGCAGGTGACCTTCAGCCAGAACATCACCGCCGGGCTGCCCACCACCGCCGCGGCCACCCCGAACTTCACCCTGCGGCAGGGCACCACAACCGTCGCCTCCACGGTGGTCTACAACCCGACCACCCGCACCGCGACCCTGACCCCGTCCGCGACCCTGGCCACCGACCGGACCTACACCGTGTCCCTGACCTCGGCAATCCGCAGCGCCAACGGCCCCATCACCGCCGAATCGTGGAACTTCACCACCGGACCCCGCCCGACCGTGGCCTCGGTCGACCCGTCCAACGGCCGCACCGGCGTCGACCGCGACGAGGATGTGACCGTGCAGTTCAGCGAAAACGTCCAGGGCGCCAATGCCACCAGCGTGACGCTGAAGGACGCGGCCGGAAGGCTCGTGCCGGCGACCGTGTCCTACGACGCCCGCCGGCTCACCGCGACCCTGAACCCGTCATCGAACCTGGCAGCCAGCACCCGCTACACCCTCACCGTCGCCGCCCCTGTCCGGGACGCCGCCGGCAACCCGATCACCACCTTCACCTCCACCTTCACCACCGGAACCCGGTAACCACACCGGCAACCGCGAAGGACACACCCCAAGGCCCGGGGCCCGGGATCCGCCACTGGATCCCGGGCCCCGCCCCCGTGCAGGCACAGCCCAGGCTCCAGGCCCGCCGGCCTGCCCGCACGCACAGCAAGACCACTGCCGGCAGGACCGGGCCATGGCCGGGCGCCCGAAGCATGACAGTCCGGCCGGCCGCTGCCCGGCAGAGGGTGCCGGGGAATTCGCATTCGGTCACCGGTCAGGACCGCATCCGGTGGTCGGCCGGACCGTACGCGGAGCCGGGCCCCGGTGCCGGCCGCTGCGGAACCTGTGCGCCAGTGGTCATCCCCTCCGCTTCGACCCACAGGTTCCGGCCTGCAAGCAGGCGGGCAGAACGGGAGCGGCAGCAGCGCTGCCGCAGCCCATGCCGGTGCAGCAGCGGCATGGCCGATCACAGCGGCCGGGAGAAAAAACCTTCAATGGACCTGTTTCCTCCTCCTGCCTTGGACCGGCACCTGAAAACAGCCATCGCGACACCGCCATCGCGCGGAACAAAACGACGAAAACGGGAACATTAAGGCCACAGCGGACAGGCACTCCAGGCAGTTTCACCCCGGCAACGGGATGCGGTCCGGGAAGGCCCGGCCCCGGGAATTCCCCGGGGCCGGCAGTGCCCCGGACACCGGCCCGTGATCAAAACCGGCGGCACACGGAAACGCAGCCTCCATCCGTGCTAAGTGTCCGCGCAGATAAAACGGTCGGGCCTGCCGCACATGTGCGGC
>NZ_JBNHIC010000096.1:0-7270 GCF_059092905.1 Arthrobacter sp. B0427-1-12
GTGTATGACCGGCTGCCTGATGAAACCCGGGCGGCTCTGCCGCTGAAGCGGGCCTGGGTGCTCGATGAAGAGGCAGGCTAAGCCTCCCGCCCCGAAACTGTCAGGCTGAAATCCAGGACTTCGGCCAAAGCATGTCAAGAACAGGGAATTTGAAGTCTATTCCGACAGCTTTTCAAACAGCTGCCTGAGGTCAGGTTGGGGTTTACTCCAACCTGACACGCTGCGCTGCCCTCATTCCTTTAAAACGTGTCTCGGAACAGCCGTTGAGAACAGCCAGCCGACAGCTACTTGCAAGACATGGTGGCAAGATGGTCCCCTCCTTGCATGTGACTAGCAGCGATAAGTTTATCGCTGCGATTCACACCCTCTGAACGAGCCGGCTGGTTTGTAGCGAAAATGATCGAATCCGCTACATTTTCACGGTTCGTGAACCGACCAGCCTGCCGAGACGGCTCAGCGGTGTCAGTTTCAGAAGCCGTCTGCACAGATGCCCATACCCGCCTGCAGACACCGGAGGAAGGTCCGTCCTGCAGGCACGACGCCACAGCCCGGCACGACGCGGCACGTGGACCCGCGGCCGTGGGCGGGGATCAGCTGTTCGCCGACAACCGGGCAACGACCTTCTCGACGGCGGGAATTCCCACTCCGTAACGCTCTGCCTGGCGAACCAGTTCGCCGCCGATCGAGTCGAGTTCGCTCGGCCGCCCTGCGGCCAGATCGGCCTGCAGCGACGAGCGCATCGTCGCCGGCAGCGCCGACAGGGTAGCGGCGAGCGTTTCGACCGTGTCAGGCACACCGTTGGCGATCTCGCACGCGACGACCTCGGCCAGGACCGCTTGCGTGAGGGCGGCATCCTTCGCCATGGCCTCGCCCAGGGGAGCCTGCCAGTACGAAGTCAACAGGGCGAGGGGCGCCAGGAAGCGGAACTTGCGCCAGAGGACCTCCGCGTCGGTTCCTCCGACGGTGAGCTCGGCCGTGGTTTCAGCCAGGGAGCGAACCGAAACGAACTCACCGGCACTCGACGGCACGGTGACGCGGGCGAAGGGGCTCCTGTGCTCGATTGCCCCGTCCGCTGACCGGGCTGCCTCAATGGCAATGCTTCCGGCCGCCACCGGGATGCCCTCGAGGTGCCGTGACAGCACCTCCGTGTGCCCCACCCCGTTCATGAGGGAGAGCACCTCGCGGGGCTGGCTCTCCGCGATCAGTTTCAGGCTGTCGCCGAGGCCGAAGGTCTTCACCGTGAGGATGACGCTCGCCCCCTCAGGCACGGTCCCGCACGCCGGGACGAACTCGGTTCCCTCACCGAATACCGTGCTGGTCACCCGGATTCCGTGGGAGATTATCCTTTCGACGGATGCCGCCCGGCCGACGACAACGACATTTGCCCCGGCGCGATGGAGGAGCCACGCCAATAGTCCACCCACCGCTCCCGGTCCGACAACTGAAATCACAGGCTTCACTTCAGTCACGCCCCCAACCTAGCAGGGCCCCGGCCCCGAACATGCTCCGGCATGTCAGGTGCGTGAGGTCTGTTTGCCGCCCGGGTTGCCGAACCTTGCCGTTTATCGGAGCCAGCTGCCGCCCGGCAGTTTGGAGGACCCGGGTGTGCGCTTTGGCTGGTTCGCAGCAGTCGCAGGTCTCGAGCTGGCGTTTTCCGGTGAGGCGGTGATGGTTACGTTTCAGGCGTCGCCCGGCGTTCCCCCTTCGGCTCAAATGACGGCTATCGCTTCGCGATGACTACGCGCCATCGGGTCGCAGTCCTCCAGATGGGAAAACGCGGCGATACAACGTTTGCCGTGTGACACCGAGCCCCCCCTGTAGAGGCCGACCACCACGGCTTCTTTCTGCCCCACAGCGGCCATGGCGAACCTTGGCGGCAGTGCGCGACCGGGAAGCCTCCGGGGCAACATCCGGAACCGAAAGAACCGACCGCAAAAGCGCCCAAGCCTTCCCCACACGGGCCGGAAGAACCGCCAAACCAACCTGCGAATTAACCGCCAACCGCTGCGATTCACACATTCAGGCATGTGCATAAGTTCTCGTTCATCCTTGTCGCGGAACAGCACCGGCTTATGGGACGCTTCCCGACGCCGGTGAGGTCCATCCGGCGATGATGCCCAGCAGGGTGCTCTTACCCGAACTGGAGGGGCCGGTGAGGGCGTAGGACCTCCCGGGCAGGAACTCACAGGGTCAGGTCCGTGAACAGGAAGGCCTGCCCGGGGAAGGCATGGCCGAGCTGCTCCAGGCCGTACACCGCCCCCGGCGGGACGCCCAGAACTGATCGGCAAGCTCGTATTTTGCCGGCATGCCCCCGGCGAGTCCGGCGACCGGGACGCGGCAAAGCCTGGCGTCGTGTAGCGGCGCAGCCCAGTTGAGCAGCGCCGCCGTCGAGAAGGGTGGTATTCGGGGGCTTACTGTGTCAAGGATGCTTGACACGATTACCTGCGCAGCCTATCGTGTCAAGCACACTTGACTTCAAAGGAGGAACGACCCGTGCAAGAACACAACCAAACCGGGAAACAGCGTGCTATCAGGAACGTTTTTGGATTGGGGGTCTGGACGCTCGCCTGGACGGCAACCCTTGCCCTGGCCAATTTCGGCCCCGGTTTCCTGTGGGACTCCCAGCCGGTCGGGAGCTGGATCGCAATTGCCGCCAACCTCGTACTTGGCGTCGGATGGATAGTGGCCCATGCACGCTTTCTCCGAGGAGTGGATGAACTGCATCGAAAGATCATGCTGGATGCGGTCGCCGTCGCACTTGGGGTGGGGCTGGTGGGCGGATTCGCCTATGCGGCCGCGAACAGCGTCGGCCTCATCGCCTTCGACGCCAATATCGCATTCTTCTCCGCTCTGATGGCCGTGGTCTACCTTCTCGCCACCGTTGTGGGGACGCTGAGATACCGGTGAAGAACCGCCTAAACGCCCTTCGAACTGAGCGCGACTGGACCCAGGCGGATCTGGCTGAGCGCGTGAATGTGTCAAGACAGACAATCAACGCAATTGAGAAAGGGAAGTTCGACCCGAGCCTCCCGGTCGCCTTCCGTATCGCCAGGCTATTCGAGATGAAGATCGAAGAGATCTTTCTCTACGAACAATGACTGGCCGGGGCGAAGCTCGATCAAGACTCGGACGTTGCTGGCGAAAACCGGCATCCGCTCGTTCACAGTTCGCCGGCTGGTCCGCGCGGATACAAAAAATCAAGGTTCAATCGCGCGCGGTCGTTGAACTCATGAAAATCAACGACCTAACGACAATCACGGACGACGTCATTGAAGCGGCATGCTCGACACTCGTCATCGGGATCAGCTAGAAACCGCCGATTCAACTGTGAAAAAGCCGCCATATTCTGAACTAACAGTCACAAGGGGCCCGTCTGATCCTGCGATTCTCATATTGCGGGAAGCGGCACGAGCAACTTGGTTGCTCCTGTGGACACAGAGTCGCCGAACAGCAGATCCGGAAGCTCCTCGGGCGGGGGTGACGTGCAGGTCGCGGTGACCGCTCCGGTGTCCCTTTCCGGGCAGGAGGTGGCAGTGACGAACTGCAGACAGGCAGGAGAGGGCTCAAGAGTCGGGTGGGTGTGTTCAGCCGGCAGTGCCGGCGATCTCCTGCAGTGCACGCACGTGCGCGTCGAAGGCGTTCCGCCCGGCTGGTGTGAGGGTTACCCAGGTCAGGCGGCGGGCATCCGTGCGCGCGGCGGATGCGGCCTTGGTCAGGCTGACGTATCTGGCCTCTGCCAGGGTTTTCAGGTGCTTCGAGAGTGTTGCGTCCGAGACGTCCAGCGTGTCGCGCAGCACAGCGAAGTCCATCTGCTCCACCGGCCGCAGTACTCCGCAGATCCGTAACCGTACCGGCGCGTGGATGACCTGGTCGAACCGGGCCTTAATCACGGCGCAGCTGATCCAGCGCCGAGCGGTAGACGATTCCCGCGAGCCAAGTGACCAGACCGAAGGCGGACAGGCTGGTCAGCACCACGGCCCAGCGGGCGCCGAAGGAGGCCAAAACGAGCGAGATCGAGAACAGGGTTAGGCAGACCACGAGAATCGCGGTCGTCGCCATTACGGCGCGTACGCCCAACTTGCGGAATCGGATTCCGGTTTCGCGGCGGATCAGGTGAACGATCACTAGAACCGCGACCAGGCCCAGCCATCCGGAAGTCGGGGGCTCGTAGTTTTCCCCGGGGTTGACCGTCGCGGCCGCTGCCACCCACCAGGCCGCCACGCCCCCGAGCGCGGCCAGCAGTGTTTTGGGAACTTGCACTCCGTCGGCCAGTGCCTGACGGTCGGAAGCGAGGTCGCGCAGGCTGGCGGCGGCATCCTCGGACGACGGGCGCCCCTCAAAGTTATTTTCCATATCGGAAAGACTACAGAATCACTTTCCGTACCGGCAAGAGATGTTCGGGCGGATGATTGACCAGCTGGGAAGTGTCCGTTGGAGGATCCGCACACGCGACACGTCTCCCAGGGGCTGCGGGCGACGCTGAAGCCGGGAACCTCGTGTCGTGAACTAGACTGCGCTGACGGGAGAAGACGCGGGGACGGCGGCGCAGTCGGCAGTGGCGCCGAACGACTGGTTGGGGGATGGATGGGAACGGACTGGCGCTTTCCGGTCATGATTGCGGTATCCCTTGTCGAGTTCGTTCTGCTCCTTCGCCTGGTTCTGGGGCGGGCGGCCTTCCGCCGGCGCATGCTGGCCGTGGCCGCAGTGTCCCTCACCGTTGTCGTGGGTGGCATGCTGTTTGGAAAATACGGGCTGCTCCTGGGCCTGCCGTGGTGGATTTACTACCCGGTTCCCGCGCTCACCACAATCGTGGTGCCTCCGCTTGTTTTCCGGATGGGTTGGAAGCGCACGGCCGTGTACCTGGTTCTTGCTGCCTTGTCCGCCCCACTCATTCATGCGGCGTTTTCATTCTTCCTTGGGTGGCACGAATACATGCCGTTCCTTCCAGTGCCGAGTTTGGCCAGCTTGCTGGGAATCTGAATGGAACCTCTCCGCCCGTGCCACTGGGACGCACCCGCGAGATTGGGTTGCTGCGCGCGATCGGACTCTCCCGACACCGCGTGCGCGATGATCCTCGCCGAGTCGGTCCAGCTCACCGTGGCGGCCATCGTGCTCGGCATCCTTCTGGGGGTGCTCTACGGCTGGGCAGGCGCCGTGAGCCTGCTCTCCTCCATCAAGGGCGTCGGGTTCTTCGCTCCCACCGTTCCGTGGCCGGTGATAGCCGCAAGCGCGGGCGTGGCCATCCTGGTGATCGTGGCCGCGAGCCTGGCCCCGGCCCGCCGCGCGGTCCGAGTCTCACCGACGACGGCGCTGCAGGCGGCATGACCGCGCGGAAGCCAACCCCATGCCCACGTCTATTACGGGGAAGATGTAGTGACTGCGCTGACACTCATTGCGATTGCGGCGATCCCGGCGACGGCGGCCGCGCGATGCAACCTAATTTGGGAACCTGCGCGTTCCCTGATTTGGGTGCGGGCCGTTCGGCAGGGGGCGGGCTGTGGAGTGCGCCGAGGGCCGGCCCATCGGCCTTGGCTCGGTTGAGTCCATGATGATGGCTGCTGGCTTCATGTGGCGGTTTCCGTAGCGACGGAAACAACAGATCCACATGGCTATCATCCTTGCATCCGCTGACAAATACTTCCGGTTGGCCGACTTACCTCCTCGGATACCGGGGCCGGCCCTCCGGGGGTCCTGCAGGCGGGGCGGGAGCCCCTCGCAGTTCGACGATTGCCTTCGCACACATGTGAATGACGTACGGTCTCCGTACTGAAGGGCGGGGCAATGTTCGTTAGACCTGCTCCGAGAAAGTGTCCATACAGGAGAATCACTGCATGAGCCACCGCATACGCCCCGCCACTTCTTCAGACCTGGACTCCGCAGCACGGGTCCTCGCCGCAGCGTTCGACACGTACCCTTGGACGCGATGGACTCTCCCCGACGACGGATACGCAGAACGCCTCGAAGAGGTTCAGCGTCTCTATCTCGCCCACGCGCTTAACCACGGCATCGTGCTCGTGGACGAACAGGTGCGTGCAGTCGCTGCGTTCCTTCCGCCAGACGCCCCGACCCCGACTGAGCAGATTCAACAGCGGGTGGTCGAGCTGCACGGATCACGCCTCGCTGCGCTTTCAGGACTGTCCCTCCCCGACGCTCTGGCAGGATGCTGGACTCTCGAAACTGTCGGCGTCGATCCAGCCCATCAGGGAGCGGGCCTCGGGGTAGCCGTGATCGCGGAAGGTCTGGCGATGATCGACCAGCGAGGCGAGCCCGTCGCTCTCGAAACCTCGGACGAGCGAAACGTGCGCCTCTACCAACGGCTGGGATTCACTACCGCCGCGACGACCACGATCCCAGGCGGCCCCATCGTGTACTCGATGAACCGCGTCATTCCGTCTCAGTAATCGATTGGCTTACGGGTATGGCGCACACCCGCTCCTATGGTTGTTGCATGACTGATGTGCAGGTTCTGCAGGCATACGCCGCCCGGGCTGCAGAGTACACGGTTGCTCTGGGAATGGTTGCAGACATGCACGAGTCAGATCGGCAACGCATAGAACTGTGGTCCGACGGGATCGACGGCCGTGTAATCGACGCGGGATGCGGCCCCGGACACTGGACAAACTTCCTTCACCAGAAGGGCCTGGATATCACGGGTATTGACATCGTGCCCGAGTTCATCGAGAGGGCCCGATCCCGCTTCCCCGAGGTATCGTTCCAGGTCTCCTCGCTACGTGCTCTCGATGTAGCGGACGGGAGTCTGAATGGCCTGCTCGCGTGGTACTCACTGATTCATTTGGAACCCGAGGAGATGTCGGGGATCCTCTCCGAGTTCGCGCGCGCTCTCGCGCCGCAAGGGCACCTGCTCATCGGGTTCTTCGAGGGTGCCTCCGGCGAGCCGTTCGATCATGCCATCGCCACGGCGTACTACTGGTCTCTAGACCAAATGAGGTACATGCTGCACGGTGTCGGATTCGATGTTCTAGACGTTGAAACACGCCATGATCCCGGAAAACGGCAACATGCATCCATCACTGCGATTGCCCGCTGAAGGATGCCCAAAAGGGAAGGTTCCCAGGGCAGAGAGAACTTGAGCACGGGCGCCCATGCGTCATTCAGTCCTGCGCATAAGTTATCGCTCTCAGTGCCGCGTTGCGGCACCGAATGATGCGACATTGGGCCGCGTTCCCAGCGTTGAACTAAACTTCCACTCCGACGGCTTGCAGCTGGCTCTTGTGCATGGCCCTTCGGTAGGCGTATCCCGGGCCGGCCG
>NZ_JBNHIC010000097.1:0-7075 GCF_059092905.1 Arthrobacter sp. B0427-1-12
AGTGGGCAGATCTCATGGCCACCGGTGGGCAGTTCTACTGGCCGTCAGTGGGCATTTTCGTGGCCGCCTACGGGCAGTTTTTCATGGCCGCTAACATGACAAAGAGAACAACGGCCACGGATGCCCAATTCCGCAACCCGAACAGTACTGTTCTGCCTGCGGAACCAGTGCCCGGCTGACTACTTCAAGGCGCGAAAGCTTCCCCGTGGTGCGCCCGTAGTTACCCGTGCCCCAGGAAACGCCGGCCCTGGCTCACCGTAAAAACTCGCCAGCCTAAGTCCGAACCGACACCGGACCGTATCATCGCAAAAGCATCTGCCCCTTTAGCTGGAAGCCAAGGGGCAGATGCCATCGAACTGAGCTGCTAAGCGTCTTTCAAGTCGATACCTTTGGTCTCACGCAGTTTGAAGACCACGAGGCCCGTCATTGCACAAAGGATCATTATGTAGACATTCGACATCCAGCCCAGAGACCAGCTGTTGAAAAGTGCATTGAGATAAGGTGCAGTGCCGCCGAAAATTGCAACCGAAAACGAGTAAGCGAAACCAATGCCCTGCGTCCGGATCCTAGTTGGGAATGCTTCAGAAAGAACGGACGCGAGCAGGGCACCGGAAGCGCCCACGATAAGCAGAGCCGTCGTGGAGGCCACGAACAACGTCCAAGGCTGGGAGTTGATCATACTCATCAGTGGAATTTGGGCGATGATCATCGCGACTGCGAAGCCGATGAGGACAGGGCGCCGTCCGATCCTGTCGGACAACCTGCCCCAAAGAGGCAGCGAGACCAGTGCAATCAATTGCGCGAGAACAGTAACCCAATAGGCTCCTTCGGCATCCATGCCCTGCCTGGTGATCGCATAGGTGGACGCGTACGACGTCCACGTATAGTGAGCTGCTGTGATGCCGGATGTCATGCCGATCATCATCAGGATGGACCGCACGAGCTTTTTGCGGTCCAGGGGCGGGGACGTGTTTACAGCCTGCGCTTCCTGCTGTCCGTCGAAGACTTCGCTTTCACTCATGCCGCGTCGCATGTACAGTGCGGCAAGGGCGAGTACGGCGCCGAAGAGGAACGGGATACGCCATCCCCACTCGGCAACTTCCGTATCGGAGAGGACATTCGTGACTCCGCCGCCGATTGAGAAGGCAAGGACAGATCCGCCGAAGATTGCCACGAATACAATAGAGCCCCACTGACCGCGCTTATTGTGGGGTGCAATCTCTGCGATGTAGGTATTGGCAGTTGCAGATTCACCGCCGTGCGCAAATCCCTGGGCAACGCGGGCGACAAGCAACAGAACGGAAGCTGCAATGCCGATCTGACCGTAGGTGGGCATTAGACCAATCAGCAACGACCCGCCTGCCATCATGAGCATCGTTGTTATCAGAACGAACTTGCGGCCCTTCACATCTGAAATGCGTCCGAAAACGATGCCGCCGAGTGGTCGCATGAGGAAACCAACAGCGAATACCGCCAAGGTTGACAGCAACGCTGAGACGGGATCGCTTGAATTGAACATTGCCTTCGCAATGAAGGGCGCGAACACCGCGTAGGCGCTCCACTCGTACCATTCCAAGACGTTGCCGACTGTACTGGCCATCATGGAGCGTCGTCTGATAGATGCTGCGCTGGCCGCCTTTGGTGGCTGCTCGACATTGAGGTTAAGTGCCATGGAGATTCCTTTGTGGTGGTGCGATGTCAGTTGTTCGTTGATTCCGGGTCCGGTCCCTCGGCCCATACCCCTCTTAACCAGACGGCAAAGGTTAGTCAGGACGATAGTTAAGGCATCGCATGTTTCGGTGCGGATCGCATCGGCAACTCGGGATACATGCCGTCCGAGGACAGTCTTAGTAGTCGGGTCAGCGCTGCGGTCCCTTGTTGTGCGATCCCATTCGTGCTACCGATCGATCGCTCGGTAGCTAACCATAATTCAGGTCATACCCAGCGTCAAGCAAATTATGATGGGCTGCTCATAGAGCCTCAAACGCGAATTCCAAGGCAGCTAACAAGCTGGCCCCCGCTTATCTGAGGTCCGTTTTCTCAGCGGTGACCCTGGGTTCTTTCCATCATCGAAGTTGCTGTCCCGAAGCCCGTCATAACGTAACTCAGGGGTTTGCAGAAGATATATGGCTAACGCACTGCTAAGGAAAATTGCGTGGGAGGAAGCCGTCTATTCCCGCGATCCGCCCAGGAGATCGCGGTTCCGGACCTCTCGGGCTGAGTGCCTGAGCTCCAGTGTAGGAAGCCGGGCCGGCGTCGGGGTTGCTGCCTGTGTCCTTGATCCGGAGTATCCATGCTGGTGCGGAGGTGATTCCTGGCCCTCGATAGGCATCAACCTCGGTACCTAAGACAGTGGCCCTTCAGACCACGCCACCTGAGACTATGGACCCGCGCCGTTTCCGTCCATCCGGCGACACGGTCATTAAGGTCCACAAATCTACAGAATCGTGAGAGTCCGTGTTTACCCGACTGACTCCTAAACAGGGCAACATCGCCGGCTGAGTTCTGGATCACAAAGACACTCAGGACCCCACCACCGGGCAGCACGAGGTGGTTGCCTCGTGCTGCCCGGCGAGCAGTCTGCGGCTGCTGCCACTGTCCGCGGTGACCAACCCGAAATACTGCGGCAACCGCAGTTAGGTTTGGAGCAGTGCGAGCTCTCCTGCTACTCGTTCTGTCTCCAGAAACTTGGCAACGAATGCGGTTTTGAAGTCACCGCTTGCAAATTCTTCTGTTTCGAGGATTTCCTTGTGGAATGGTGCCGTGGTGATGATGCCGTCAACGACTAGCCTCGATTTTTCATGATGCCGGCTGAGAGCTGGCTGGTTCGGCGAATTGCCTGACCGGCGAAGGTTTCCCGTTTCGGGCATGCCGGAAAGCCCGTTGGGTCGCCCGGGGATGGCGCCGGTTCCACTTTCCGGTGGTGCTGCTGCTGGTCGGATCAGGTCGCTGCGACGTTAGCCGGGTGCTGCCGCCAGCTGCTGTTTGAGGCTGCGGGTGCCGGTCAGGAGCAGTCCGATGAGGTCCTTCCCGGGTGCGGCGGCCGGCAGCAGGAGCCGGTATCTGCGGGCGGATTTGACGGTTTTGCCGGCCAGGGCGAAGACGCGGTAGCGCCAGCGTTTGATGTCCCAGCGCCCCGCGGTATGGCCGGCGGGCAGACAGGCGAGCTGGAGCCAGGCGAGAAGGTTCATGGCCAGGGCGGCCAGCTGGATCCATGCCCGGTTCGCGGCGAAGGCGTGGAACGGGAGCCTGCCGGCGCCGGTGTTTTTCAGGGTCTTGATCCGGTTTTCGCAGCGTGCCCGGGCCCGGTGCCGGGCGTCCAGGAACGGCCCGTGCCAGCGCGGTGAATTCGTCAGGAACGCGGTGATGCGGTGCCCGTCAACGTCCAGCAGGGACGGGGTGGCGCCCGGGTGCAGGGGTTCGGCGCGCAGGAACAGCTTGGTGCCCGGCGGGTAGTCGTCCAGCGGGATCACCTCGGTGGCGTTGATGACCCATGCGTCGGTGCGCTCGTTGCCGTTTTCGTCCAGGGCCGGCTGCCAGTACCGCTTGTCGCTGATCCTTCTCGACCATGTGGGCCCTGCCCAGCGGGAGCGTGTAGCTGGTGGAGAACTGGACGCCGGCCTCGTGCAGATGCCAGAGGAACTTCCGGGACGCGCCGGCGCTGTCGGTGCGCACCAGTACCTTCTGGCCGACAAGTTTGCCGCCGGCGTCGTGGAAGGAGTCCGGCAGCTGCGCGGCGGCGGTCTCGAACAGGCTGATGTGGTCGGCGGCGCTGTTCGCCCCGGCATTGCCCGCCCGCAGCATCACGGCCAGGATCTCCCCGGTGCCGGTCGTTCCGTGGTCGGCCGCGGCGATGAACGGGGCGAAGCCGTACCCGCCCTTATAGGTGCCAGCCGCGTTTTCCTTGTCCGAGTGGGCGGCCACCAGCGTCGCGTCCAGATCGATGACCAGCGGATTCGCGGCGGTGGCGGCCGCCGCCGGGCTGCGGTCCCCGGCCGCCTCCCACACCCTGGTGCGCAGGGTCCGGGTCAGGGTTTCAACGCCGTGGCCGAACCCTTCCGGGTTGACTGCCGCCCGCTCGAAGAACCGGGACACGGTCGCATTGGAGGGCACCGGCCCGAACACCGCCGGTGCGGAGCGGAACATGTCCAGATCCGCCACATAGTCCCCGCCGGCGGCCAGCATCACCGCCAGCGACCCGAGCAGGCGGCCGGGCCGGTGCACGGCATTGGGCGGAACGAACTGGCCCAGCCGGTCCTCACACAGACCCCTGAATCCCAGGGCATCGATGAGGCCGGTGAGGACTTTCGTGCCGGCGTGGGAGACCAGCGACTGGCCGGTGAAGGCGACATCAACGGACGGGAAAACCCCGGTAGAATCGTGCATCGAAAGGGTGCTCCCTACGATCAGAGAAAATATGGCGTCGAATACCACTATTTTCCCTAGTCAGAGCACCCTTTCCCTGTTTAAACACGCCCCCGCGCAGCCACCCTCATGAAAACCCCGGGCTAGTTCATCGAGGGCTCGGCGGGTTCGGGCGATGGCCTCGTCTCGATCCTTGCCCCAGCAGATGAGCTTGCCGATCATGGAGTCGTAGTAGGGCGGGATGACGTACCCCGCTTCGATGTGGGTGTCCATCCTGATCCCGAAGCCGCCAAGGGCACGAAAGTTCGTGATTGTTCCTGGGCGTGGCGCGAATTGCTTTCCGGGTCCTCGGCGTTGATACGACACTCGATGGCGTGGCCGGTGATGATGATGTCGTCCTGGGTTAGGTTCAGTAGCATTCCTCCGGCAATCTGCAATTGAAGCTTGATGAGGTCGATGCCGGAGACCATCTCGGAGACGGGGTGTTCAACCTGGATACGAGTGTTCATCTCTATAAAGTAGAACTTGCGTTCGACATTATCGAAGACGAACTCTACGGTCCCGGCGTTTTTGTACCCAACCTCGTGGCAGAGCGCGACCGCGGCGTCGGCCATTTCCTGCCTGAGCTCTGCGTTCAAGACCGGGGAGGGTGATTCCTCGATGAGCTTTTGATTACGTCGCTGCGCCGTGCAGTCACGTTCCCCTAGGTGAAGCACGGTCTGGCCGTCGGAGATGACTTGAATTTCTATGTGCCGGATGTCGGTGAGGTAACGCTCGATGTAGACCGACGGGTCACTAAAAGCGACTTCGGCCTCCGACATGATCTCCGTGAGGTCCCTTTCAAGCGTCTCGGCCTTCTCAACAACCCGCATGCCGCGACCACCACCACCGGCTGCTGCCTTTATCAGGAGAGGATAGCCGACCTCACTGGCTACAGCGAGAGCTTCGTTGTATTCAGCGATTGCACCGACAGAACCGGGCACGGTGGGCACCCCTGCCCGCCGCGCAATCTTCTTTGCCTCGATTTTGTCTCCCATGCGGCGGATGATGCCAGCAGCGGGACCGATGAAACCGACCTGCTCTTCTTCACACAGTGCGGCGAAGTCGGCGTTCTCAGACAGGAAGCCATAGCCAGGATGGATGGCGTCCACTTTGTATGCAAGTGCTGCGCTTACGACCGCGCGCGTCGGGGTTGGTGCCGGACTCCTTCTGATCCGACATCCGACGATGCCGTTCAACTCTAGATGACGGCGGTCACCTCGACCGTGAAGGGTCGGCCTAGTGGTTGCTCATGCAGGAGTTCCCAACTTTGACATCAGGGCGGTCATCGCGGCCCGGACTCCGGTGCTCAGCGTTGGCTCGATCACCGGAGCGAAGAATGGGGAGTGATTGCCGGCGGGAGCGTTTTCGCCGTCGAGCACTTCTTGGGCGTGTCCGCCAAAGAACCAGTACACACTGGGGACGCCGATGGCCTCTGCCAGCAAGCCGAAGTCCTCGCTGGCCATGACGGGGGGTGTTTCGAAGACCGCGTCCTTCCCCAGAACTTCTTCGAGCGCTGTCATCAGGTCCTCGGCGGACGAGGGATCGTTGTAGCACTGCGGGAAGCTCGAGATTTCCTCAATGGCAGGCTCCGGGGCGCCTGAGGCCGCGGCCTCGGCGCTGATGATGCGTCGAAGCGAGCGGAGAACCAGATCACGCACGTCGTGATCGAAGGTCCGGACGTTGAGCGTGAATTCAGCGGAGGTCGGGATGATGTTTTCCTTCAGTCCGCCATGGAACGTCCCGATGGTGACTACGGCCGACTTCATCGGATGGACTTGGCGCGAGACGATCGTCTGGATTCGGACCACCATGTGGGCGCCAAGCACGATCGGATCAATCGACTGCTCTGGCTGTGATCCATGTGACTGTTTCCCGTGCACCGTGACTTTCCACGAGTCTGCCATGGCCATGGCAGTGCCTTGGCTGAGATTCACAGTGCCGGCAAGTCCGGGCCATACGTGCTGCCCGTAAATAATGGTTGGTTTAGGTGCCTTGTCCCACAGCCCGTCCTCCACCATCGCTCTGGCCCCGGCGGCGGTTTCCTCCCCGGGCTGGAAGATGAACACGGCGGTACCGGCCCAGGCGCCACGGTTCTCGGTCATGAGCTGGGCGGCAGTTAGTCCGACAGTGATGTGCGTGTCGTGGCCGCAGCCATGCATTACCGGGACCACGCTGCCGTCTGGCATCGTGCCTGTTGTTGTGCTCGCAAAGTCCAGCCCGGTGTCTTCCTGGATGGGGAGGCCGTCGATGTCTGCACGGTAGCCGACGACGGGGCCCACCCCATTGCGCAGGATGCCGACAATGCCGGTGCCTCCGCATATGAATGTTTCGAGTCCTAAGCGGTCCAGTTTTTCGCGGATGTATTCGGCGGTGCGCGTTTCCTGCATCGACAGCTCGGGGTTGGCATGCAGGTGCTTATAGATATCACGCATTCCGGTGGTGTGACCGGCGGAGAGGCCGAATATGTCAGTCGTGATGGTCATGAAGTCCTTTCACAGGTGCGGGGAGCATTGCCTAATTGACAAGTGTGTACCACTGGCACCCCTGCGTATCAATCCCCTACATATTCCTAGGGCAAAGTCGACAACCTTCCTACTGTCGTCAGCCACTGCAGTGTTGCCCTGGACCGCCGTCGCTTCACCGCCGACGGCCCGGATACCCTCGACCA
>NZ_JBNHIC010000098.1:0-6983 GCF_059092905.1 Arthrobacter sp. B0427-1-12
CCGAGGAGCCTCCGGTGACGCTGGCCTCCCCGGCCGCCTGAGCGGCAATTTTCTTGACGACCTTTTCATGGAGCACCAGTGCGCCGCGGGAGCCGGGGTCATCGGGCGGACCCGGACTCCCGGCGGGTCCGGGGGGACGGGTGAGGGTGTTCCCGGACACTGTTCTCACCGCCGGTCGGAGGCTCTGCCGAGCATGGCCTGCAGGTCCAGTTTGCCTTCCAGGACACGGCCGATAATGAAGCCGATAACGCCGAACAGTGCCACCACCGCGAACGCGGTGAACCCGCCAAACGCCAGAACAATACCCAGAGTGAGAGCGACGGCCAGACTGATGTGCGTCGGTGACATCGGGGTCCCCTTTCATGGCCGGTCCTGACCCTGCAGCCAGGGTGAGGACGGACTACAGGTGATGGGCCGCTCAGGCCAGCTCGGTGGACTTCTCTTCCTGGTCTTCCTCGGGAAGGTGGACATCGGTGACGTGGATGTTCACCTCGAGCACCTCAAGGCCGGTGGCGTTTTCCACCGACTGGATGACGTTGCGGCGGATGGAGCGGCTGACGTCCACGATGGAGACGCCGTACTCCACAATGATGCTCAGATCAATCGCCGCCTGACGCTCGCCCTTCTCCACGCTCACGCCGCCGCTGACGTTGGTCTGCGCACCGGGGATGCGTTCGGTCAGGTGGCTGAAGGCCCGGCGTGCCGCGGTGCCCATCTCGTAGACTCCCGGCACCTCGCGGGTGGCTATTCCTGCTATTTTCTGCACCACGGTTTCAGCGATGGTGGTATCACCGAAGTCCGTGTGCAGCGGCCCGGTTTTCTCAAGCTGCTTGTCGGAATCATTCCGCTGGCCCTCTTCAGGGGTGGCCAGGACACTGGAAGGGTTTTGGGTCTCTGCCATCAGGACCATCTCCGGGGGTAGTGGCATTATGCTGCGGACACCACTAGAGACGTGCTGCGCCCCTGTATCTCACGGAAATACCGGAACTTTCTTTTCTTCGGCCCTGCTGCGGATCTGGGGCTCCGCTTGTTACCGTCAGGGGTAGCGAGCATGCCCACGGACGGGCAGCAGTTCTGTGAGGAAGCATATGGACCCCTACAGGGAACATGCCCGGACCACTCTTGACGGCCTGGATGAAGGCACCATCATCGCCCGTGCACAGGACGGGGACACCGAAGCCTTCGAATACCTTGTCGACGCCTACCAGCACAGACTGTTCCGGCTGGCCTGCCGGCTGCTCGGCGACCGTGCCCAGGCCGAAGACGTGGTGCAGGAGACCCTGGTGGCGATGTGGCGCAAACTCCCGCTGCTGGCCAGCCCCGGCGCTTTCAGCGGGTGGCTGTACCAAGTGGCCACGAACCAGTGCCTGGATATTCTGCGCAAACGGTCCACCCACCCCGAGGAACCCACGGAAGCCGGGGAACTTCAACGCTGTGCCGACGCCCGGCCAGGCAGCCGCACTCTCAGAGGGGACCCAGGGTACGAAGCCGAGATGTCCGCCCAGCTGCATGACCTTGCATCCGCTCTGGAAACGTTGTCCCCTAATCTGAGAGCCACGTGGCTGCTGCGCGAAATGCACGGGCACAGCTATACCGAAATTGCGGCCATTCTTAAAATCACCGAAACCACCGTCCGGGGCCGGCTGGCCAGGGCACGCCAGCACCTGGCGGAGAGGATGAACCCATGGCGCTAGATGATCAGATCCCCCGCCTGGGCTGCGGACGACCCATCGACGAGGTTTGGCGGACCGTCGACCGCCCCCCGAATGCCCATGAGCGCAGCTGCCGGCAATGTCAAACAGCTCGGGCGAGCCTGCGCAGTCTGGCCGAAGCCACCCGGAGCCTGCGGCATAACGACACTACGGATCCTGCGCTCCGTCCCCGCACCAGGGTAAAGGAGACCATCATGACCCTCGTTAGGGCCGAAGTCCGCCGCGGCAGCCGCCTGCCCGTCCGCCGAGACAGCCTCGGGGACATTGCCATCAGTGAACAGGCCATTGCTTCTCTCATCCGATGGGCTGCCGCCGGGATCCCCGGCGTCAACGCACGGCGCTGCCACATCGAACTTTTCCAGTCTCCCGGCCCACTGGTCACCGGGGTGCCGGAACCGGACCCCGATCCGCTCGACGTCGCTGTGAACGTGCGGATTTCCGTCGCGACAGGCACCCCCATACCCGAGGCAGCTGCTGTGCTCCGCGAACGGGTGACCAGCGCCCTGGCCAAACACGTGGGCGTGCGGGCCCGGACCATCGACGTGCTGGTAGAGGACCTGCACGATGTCTGAACCCGTCGAGGGTCGCCTCATCACCGCCGGGGTCCTCGCCCGGATCATCGCCCGCACCGCCCGTGAAACCCCCGGGGTCATCCGCCTCGAACCTACCCTGAAAAACGCCCTCAGGAGCCTGGGCGGGGCAACCGTCGACAGCCTGCATCCGGGTGAGAAAACCTCCGGTGACCCACGCCCGGACGGCATCTCAGTGATCATCCGGGACGGGATCGTGTACGCCGACATCGACATCGCCACCGACATGGCCCACCCGGCCTTCGACGTCGCCCACAGCCTCCAAACCGCGGTCCATGAAGGAATCGGCCGCACCGGACTCACCGCAGGCAACATTAACGTGACCGTCCTGGCCATCGAACCGGCCACCCCACCAAAGCCTCAAGTCCGTCCCGGAGCCTGATCTGCGAGGACCCCGGGATTCATGACAATTATTGGGAAAGGCCACCAAGGCCGGCGCGTGGCGGGGGGACCAGCCAGTGCTTTCTCTTGCCGCTGCTGCAGGGGCGGTCTAGCCTGAAGTGGTCCATTGCCGAAGACCGTGGAGGTGCCTGATGGCTACCGGTGAAACAGGTTTTGATGATGTGTCCTACGATCTGATATCCGTGCAGTACCACTCGCTCAAAGCCGGCCATGACTACGGCCAGTATGTGCGCGATGCCCGTAATGCCGGCCGCGAGGACATCGCGGAATTCTTTGAGCAGATCATGTCCCAGGATTCTGAACGCGCGGCCCGGTGCCACGAATTCCTCAAGGAGCGCTCCGGCTCGGAGGAATCCGGGCCGGCCCTGACCTAACTGCCGGGATGCCCCGGGACGGGGGCTGTACCCGCACCACCGGGTACAGCCCGTCTCATGCCTGCAGGAGTGAAGTGTCACCGGCACGGATAGGGGCTAAGACCGGGGTACGGGGCCCGGATCCTTGCCGGTGTCTTTGGTCAGTGCTTCTTCCTAAAGGCGCCTTTTAGCTTTTCGCCGACGTCCTTGAATTCGGCCTTGGCATGGGTGCCTTTGCCTTCGGCTTTCAGCCGGTCATTGCCCGCGGCATGCCCGGCTGCTTCTTTGCCCTTGCCGCCGATTTTCTCCGCGGCGTTCCTGATTCTCTCGCCCAGACCCATGACGGTTCTCCCATACCGGCAGCGCCCGCCGGCGGAGTGCCGGCTGGTCACGGCTTAATTTTAAATCCGCGCCGGTCTGCAAGACAGCTGTCCCGACAGCTTCAACGGTGGCCGGACGCCTCACTTTCCAGTTCACCGGCCTCAGTGCGGGGGGCAGAACTTCCGCTTGTGCCGGACCATACTTAAAGAAGGATGAAGCACCACTTAAAGAAGGATGAAGCACCGCGAATGGTTCCGGGCCGGGTGAAGCAGCTTTCCTGCTGAGGATCCCGGACCGGCGCGGCATGTGGGAGGTTCCATTGGCGCTGTCGGACGAAGAGCGCCGGCGGCTTGAGGAGCTCGAGCTCGAGTTGACGGCTGAGGATCCCGGGCTGGCCCGTGAACTTTCCCCCGGTTCAGGCGTGTCTGGGACCCCGGTATTCTTGGCCGCACTTGCTTCGGTGATGGGGCTCGTGCTGCTCATTATCGGTATTGCCTCGCAGCTGGCGGTGATGGGGGTCGCCGGGTTCCTGCTGATGGGTGTGGGGGTTTTCCGGTTTTTCACCATGCAGTTGCCCGGTAACGACTCCCGATAACAAAACGCGGTGCCTACCCTGCGCTGGGACGCCCTCCGCGGCCATGCCAACGGAAAGAGGGCTTCACAGCAAAGTGAGCGGAAAATCAGGCCGGAAGTCGATACACGGCAGGAGTCGTATTGAACTCCGTCGAATTTGCATCCGATGCAATAATCACTGTTCCACTGGTGTCGTATGCACTGTTATCGGTGTTTGGGGGATGAGCAGGGTGCGGTGCCTGACTCCGGCTCTGGAAGTTGCCTGCCCGTGCCGGTGCCGCGGCGGCTACCCTAAATTGAGGATTCCGCTGCAGGGGCTGCGGTGAAACGATTGCGGTGTCAGCAGACGGTCCTCCTGCGGGGCGGGCCGTCCGGTACCACGGGAGCCTTCCATGTCCACCCCTCCTGTCCGGTTTCGCCGGTACACCACCGCAGCCGCGCTCATTGTTGCCGGCATCTTCAACACCGTCGCCTTCGCCGTGTGGCCCTGGGGCCGGGACGGCACCGAGGCCGCCTTCGTCCAAGCCGTCACGGGCAGTTCCTCGGCCGGTGAACTCGGGCCCCTGCTGCTGCATTACGGTTTTGTGGCGCTGGCGGCCGGCCTGCTGGGGCTGCTGGAAATGCTGCGGCCCGGCCCGGCGGCCTGGGGGCACCTGGCCGGGATGCTGGCCTTTATCGCAGTGGTCAGTTTCCTGCCCTCGGCGCAGATCTTCTGGCTCCTGCGCGCCGCGGATACCGCGGGGGTTTCCAACGCCCAGCTTGCCGCCATCGCCGCGGCCTACCCGGGCGGGCTGGCGCACGCGGCCATTATCCAGCCGGCCGTGTATGTCACGCTCGTGGCGATCCCTGTCTTCCTGCTGGCGCTGTGGCGCAGCGGTGTCGTGTCCTGGTGGCCGGCCGCGGTGATGTTCACCGGCATGGCGCTGCCGGTCTTTTTGCCCTACGGCGCTCTCTTCCCGACTTTGGCGGCCGCAGTCCAGGCCGTCGCGCTGATCTACATCGGCCTGCAGGTACTGGAAGCCGGCAGCAGCCCGCGCAGGGCCCTGAAACCCCGGGCCGGCAGACCGGCGCCGCGAAAGGGAACCCAAACCCAGCCCGGACCGGCCTGACAGGCGAGGGCCGCCGGCTGGAGCACCCGGCTCGGAAGACCGGCGGCTCCACCCAAACTGTGGGTGTCATATGCGCTGTTATCGGCGGCGGCATGGCGTTGAGCAGTTAAGCACCGTTGGCCGTGCTGGCGGTCTTCGGGTCAGGCGGCCCTCCGGACCTGTGCTTAGCGCTTTTTCCTGAAGACCCCCAGAATTCTTGCGCCGATGTTCCTGAGCTCCGGGTTGCTTCCCGTGCCTGCTGTGGTCCGCCCGCCGGTGGAGGCGTGTCTGGAGGCCGTTCTGCCTGTGCCGCCCAGTTTTTGCGCGGCGTTTCTGATCCTGTCGCCCATACCCATGGTCGTTCTCCCTGCGGTTGGTGCCCGTCGGCAGAAATGCCGGCCGGTCAGCTTCATCCTAGGGGCCACGGTGAACCGGCGCACCCCTTAAGAGCACCGGCAGGAGCCGCGGGGCAGGGTGAAACGGTGCGGGCCGGTGTGTGGTGTAGCCGTGCGCCGGTTTGCCGGTATTTTCCTGCCCTGCACCGGTTTGCCGGTATTTTCCTGCCCTGCACCGGTCGTTGGGGCGGTCCTTCCCGGGAGGATCAGACGGTGGCCGGATCCCGGCGTCGGGATGGTTTTTCGTCCGGGAGGGCGAGCCGGAGGACTTTGGCCCATGAGGATCCGACCTGTTTGAGCAGGGGCCCGGATGTGTAGGGCAGCCCGTAGCGGCGGCAGATTTCCCGGATTTTCGGTGCCACCTCGGCGTACCGGTTGGAGGGCAGGTCCGGGAAGAGGTGGTGTTCGATCTGGTGGGAGAGGTTGCCGGTCATCAGGTGCATGAGCCTGGATCCGGAAATGTTGGCCGAGCCGATCATCTGGCGCACGTACCAGTCCCCGCGGGTTTCACCGTCGGCCATGTCCTCGGTGAAGGTGTCGGCGCCGTCGGGGAAGTGTCCGCAGAAGATGACCGCGTGGGCCCAGACGTTGCGGACCGCGTTGGCTGCCAGGGTCCCGTAAAGGGCTTGTTTGCCGGAGCCGGTGAGCAGGGCCAGTGCCGGGGTTGCCGCGTAGTCCTTGGTGAGCTGCTTGGCGGCCTTGCGTCCCATGGCCTTCAGGTCCCTGATAAGCGCGGCTTTGCTCTTTCTGCCTTCCTTGTATTCCGGGATTTCCAGGTCGTAGATCGCTATTCCCCATTCGAAGACGGGGGCCAGCAGCGCGTTGTACAGGGGGTTGCCCAGGTTGAACGGTTTCCAGGGCTGGTCCGGATCCATGCGCAGCAGGTTGTATCCCACATCGCGGTCCTTACCCACGACGTTGGTCCAGCGGTGGTGCAGGTCGTTGTGGGTGTGCTGCCAGGACCGGGCCGGAGTGACGAAGTCCCATTCCCACGTGGTGGAGTGAATGTCCGGGTCCCGCATCCAGTCCCACTGGCCGTGCAGCACGTTGTGCCCGATCTCCATGTTCTCCAGAATCTTCGCGACGCTCAGCAGGATTGTGCCGGCAATCCACGCGGTTCTGTTTCGCCCGCCCAGCAGCGCGAGCCGGCCCGCGGCCTCGAGCGTGCGCTGGATTTTGATGACGCGGCGGATGTAGGCGGCATCGGAGGCCCCGCGCCTGGCCAGGACCCCATCGCGGATCGCGTCGAGTTCCCGGCCCAGTTCGGCGACCTGCTGATCGGTCAGGTGCGCGGCCGCCGGCGGACGCACCACCGGGCGCCCGGAGGCGGCCAGGGCCCCGGGCCGGGGTTTGGGCGCGGCTGCCGCCGCAGACGCGGCCGCGGATGTCTTCGGCTGCTCCGGGGAGGTCGTGCCGGCGGCCGTAGCCGGTTCCGGGGGGTTGGAAGTAAGTGTCATGGAACGATGCTCCTCAGAGTTCGAGGTTGACGGGTCCGGCTGCTGCCGAAACACAGGTCTGGATGAGTTGGCCGGGTTCGCCGTGTACTTCC
>NZ_JBNHIC010000099.1:0-6591 GCF_059092905.1 Arthrobacter sp. B0427-1-12
TGCGTCGTGGTTTCAACGTGTTGGGAGGAAAAAACCGACATTTCGTCCTGCCCTCTCTGTGGTGGCCCCCCGGCCCCAGTTCATGGTCCTGTGTCGTTCAGGGCGTCTATTGCCTGCTCAGCACAAGGAGGATCACCACACGACGTCCTCGCCGAAGGTGTCCAGCCGGAAGCTCTGCTGTGGCCGTTCGTCGACGACCTCGAAGGCGAGGGTCTCGGTGTGCTCGTTGCCGTAGCGGTCGGTCCAGACCACCTCGGCCAGGTGCATGCCGTTCTCGAGGTCGGCCGACAGCGGGATGCGCCACAGGTGCGGGGACCCATCGGCGAGGTTGCCTTCCACCGGCCGCGGTGCGGAGGGTCCGTAGACCTGGCCGTTGTACAGGTGCAGGCCCTGGGCCTGCGGGTTCCCCGAGGTCGACTGGTAGGACATCCGGGCGCTGGTGAGCTGGCGGATCAGCGCGGACGGGTCGGACCACTCGACGCCGCGCCGGACCTCTTCACCCGCCGCGGGCTGGGTGATCTCCGCGGTGACGGGTTCGGCACCGTCGATCGAGACGGTGACGGTGGAGTCGGTGGTGCCCGCCCAGACGTTGGCGGTCAGGTAGGTGCCCCCGTCAAGGTCCTCGCGGGTGATCATGTTCTGATCCCCGAGATCACCCAGGGTGAGCGGGGGCACCGCGTCCTTGTGCTTGTTCTCCCAGGTGACGGGGTGCTCGTCGCGCCAGTCGATCAGGGTCTGCGCCCAGTGGCGGTAGTGCGGGGAGTTCAGGCCCAGGCCCATCTGGTCGCCGTCGCGGCCGGTGGCATGGAAGGCGTGCTGGTAGTCCGTGCCGGAGAAGTCGAAGGTCCAGAAGCCCGGCAGCGCGCCGTCGCCCTGGAAGCTCATCGGCTGGCCGTCGACGTCGTAGTCCCCGGCGTACCAGTCCCCCGACACGGCGCCGGCGACGATGTGGTCGAACGGCACGGCCGTCACCCCCACGGCCTCCTCCCACGCCCCGAGGGAATCCCCCTCGGCCATCGACTCGACCCAGTGCGAATGACCGGACAGGGACAACGCCTCGCGTCCTTCGAGGAGTTCGTAGAGTGTGCGGACGTCGTCGGTCTGGTGCTGGGCGCTGTCCGCGCCGGAGTGGGACACCAGCGGGATGTGCGTGGCGACCACGACGCGCTTGTCCTTGGGCACGGTGGCCAGATCCTTCTCGATCCAGGCCAGGGTGTCTTCCCCGAGACGGCCGTTGTACGCCGGGGCGCCGGCCGGGTCCTCGCAGGCCGGCCGCTTGCCGTCGGCGTTGTCGTCCTCGGGCGTGCACGGGTATTTCACGTTGTTCAGCGCCAGCACGTGTACCTCGCCGACATCGTAGGAGTAGTTCTCCGGTCCCCAGTGCTGCCGGTAGGTATCGAGCGACCACCGGGCGTCCGTGGCGTCGAAGTCCAAGTCGTGGTTGCCGGGGATCGCGCGGACGGGCATGCCCATCAGGCCCAAGGCCTCCTTCCCCCGGTCGTACATGCCCAGGTCATCGCCGGCAATATCGCCCAGCAACAGGGCGCCGCAGTCGGCGGCATCATAGGCCGCGGCTTCGCGCAGGGCACCGTTGCGCGCATGGGAGATCTCCTGGTTGGAGTAGGTCTGCGGATCGGCCAGCACCAGGCACCGAATGTCCTCGCCGGCCGAGGAGGGATTCTTGGCCAGCGGGAAGTTCACCGCGGCGGGCAGTTCCCCGGTGGGCTCCAGGCCACCGAAGCGCAACTCCTGCTCGGTGGTGCCCTTGGGGGCGTGGGTGTAGGAGAACTGCGCGATGTTGTTCTCATCGACCGGGGTGTCCCAGCCGGCGGGCTTGGTGACGAAGATGGTGTCCTTGTCCTGCGCCGGCAGCTCGTAGCGGCCCTCGGCATCGGTCTGGACCACCTCGCGACCATTGGACACCGTCACCCCCGAGATGCCCTTCTCGCCCTTATCCCGGACCGAGTTCTGGTTGGTGTCATCGAAGACCACACCATCCAGGACATCCTCCCCGGTCTCGCCCTCGGCGACGACTTCGGGACCACCGACGTACGTCGTGGGGTCCACCCCATCATCGACGGGCTTGTCCCCGCGGTGACCCTTGACGGGGGCATGGGCCGGCGGGTTGCCCCCCGCGCCGGAGTGCTCCGGCGGATCCGCCGAAGCGATCTGCACGCCGAAGAACGCCATCGGTGCCAGCACAGCCAGGGCGGTGCCGCCCACCAGGGCACAACGACGCCGGGAGACAGGGGAAGACATACAGAATCCTTTCACCAGAGTGATTGCTGTCGGAAGCAACCCCTCAAGCTAGGACTTGCGTATGACGGGCCGGTGCCTGTTCCGCCACGACCGGGTGAACGGGCGGCAAACCCTGGCCTGCGCAGGCGCCCGTGCCGGCACCGGCTCGGATCCGTGGTCGAACGGAGAGGCGACGGCCCGCAGCACCCCGTACGCGCACGCCGGGAACGCAGCACCAATCCGGACCGTGCAACAACTATCCCCCGTGCTCTAGCTTGCTGCCTCAGTTGGGAAGCTCAAGCGTGCCGCGCTAGATGGTGCGGTAGCCGGTGGGCTAGCGGGACATTGAGACCCGAGAACTTTTGCAAGGGTCTGAATGACCTGCCCGTCCGGAAAGCACTCCGCTCCCCCAACCCTCAGCATCCGTGCGCTGCAAAATGTGACGGCCCGATCGACCAGTACAGCGCGATCAACTCGGTTTCACCCCGGCGCAGGGCCTGCGCTGGGGTATAGCGTCCCGAGCTTCGTCAGATTCTGGATCTACAAGGATGTTCCAAGGTGTAGAGGGTCCATGCATGCCTGCCGCTGCGGTCTGCCCTACGTGGCTGCGGATGTGCGAGAACGCTCCGGCGCTCCTCAGGGCGTCGAACTCTCAATCGAGAGATTGATCGAGCCTGTCCACATGGGCTAGGCGGAGCGGTGCCGGGAATGTGTTTACGTTTCCGGCACCGCTCCTTTCCCGCCGGAAATGCGGCAACTAAACGGACACCTCTGCTTTGGATCGGGGAACGGCGTTTGGATAGGGATCAGTGACTCTGGCAGGTACCCGGCCCCGTTCGGCAGGGGTATAGCCATTTTGCTTTCAGCCATTCACACATTCTCCAGGTGTTGTGCCGACTGAAACCGTCAGCTGGGGAATACTTCACTTCTCCTTCGGCTCCCGTTCATTCGACCGGGAAAGAGTCGACAGTGCTCTCGCCCCAACGGGCGGCAATCCAATCACTCCACAAGAGGTTCAAATTCGTGTACCCGTCCCCTTCTCCCCAAATCACCCGGTTGTCCCGGCCCCTGGGTATAACCGCCGGCGCTCTGGCTCTGCTGGCCACCTGCGCCATGGTTAGCCCCGCCGCCACCGCCGCTCCAGCCCCGGCCTTGCAGCCCGACCCGACGCTGACCACCGCGCCGCTGCAGATCACCGAGGTCACGCCGGATACGTCCAACGTGGGCACTGCCGACGGCTTCGAGTTCATCGAGGTGTACAACGCCTCTTCCGAACCGGTTGATTTCAGTGATTACACCCTCCGCTACCTCTACCCCCGCGCCGATCTGACCAACTCCAACGTGGTGGACTGGCCGTCGGTGCCCCGTGACGTTTCCATCGCACCGGGCGGCACCCTGGTCTTCTGGATTAAGAACGGACAGAACGATTCACTGACCGACGCCGACTTCAACGCCAAGTTCGGCTCCTCCCTCGTCATGGGTGAGAACCTGGTCGAGATTTTCACCGGAGGCATGGCCAACGGGTCACCACGCGGGCTGGAGATCGCCACGAACACCGGCTTCGGCCTGAACCGCGCCTACTACAACCTTGACGGCGCCGACAACACCTCCGCCAATCAGGGCATCCAATTCGCGGTCAACCCTGAGGACCTCTCCCGGCAGATCCTGACCGGAATAGCTGCAGCTTCGCCCGGGAGCGTCAACCCGGATCAGGTTCCGGCAGGACTCATGGTGCTTCCGACCGACTCGGCAGACCCGTCGGTGACGGACGCGACCGCACAGAGCATCAACCCCGCAGCAGACTTCTCATTCGAAGCGACCGCCAGCGACGACCAGCAGGTTCGCACGGTCACCCTGAACCTGCGCAGCAACCTTGAGGCGGAATTCCAGACCCACAACATGAAGGCCGTACAGGATGACCGCTACGAACACGTCCTCGACGTGTTCGACCCGGCGGACAAGCTCTGGTACGAGTACTACTTCACCGTCACGGACGGAACCAATACGGTCAATACCGAAGTCCGGCGCGTTGACGTCGAAGGTGCTGACAGTGCACCGGCAGAATCGAGCTGGGCCGCCTCCGCGTACCGGGGCGGTGTCGACGTCGTCAACGCTGCGGAAGCTGACCAGCAGACTCTCGATGGCACCGTGTTCGATGACAAGAACAGGAACTCCACCCAGGATTCCGGTGAGCCGGGCATGCCCGGGGTGACGGTCTCCAACGGCCGCGACGTCGTGACGACGGACGGTCAGGGCCGCTATGAGCTGCCGGCATTCGACAACATGACCGTCTTCGTTACCCAGCCGCGCGGCTACCAGGTGCCGGTGGACGAGGACAACGTCGCCCAGTTCTTCTACAACCACGTGCCCGAAGGCTCCCCTGCTCTGAAGTACGGCGGCATCGCCCCTACCGGAGCACTGCCTGACAAGGTGAACTTCCCGCTGGCCAAGAGCGACCTGACCCAGTCCCCGGAGCAGCACTGCGTGCTCGGCGCCGACGTTCAGACCTACGACCAGGAAGAAGTCAGATTCGCGCGCAACGGTGTCTTCGCCGACCTGGCCGCCCGCACCGACTATGCCGGCTGCGGCGCCCTGTTCCTTGGCGACATCGTGGGCAACGATCTGTCCCTCTACGCCCAGACCCGCAATCTGACCTCCATGCTCAACGGGCCGGCCCGCTTCCTGCCGGGCAACCACGACCTGGACTTCGACGCGCTGGACGGTGAGCACGAGTTCGACACCTTCCGCGCCCAGTTCGGCCCGGAGTACTACTCCTACGACGCCGGCAAGGCCCACGTTGTGGCACTGAGCAACATCGTGTATCCCGGCCCGTCGGGCAGCAAATACGACTCCGGCCTCAGCGATCGCCAGCTGGAGTGGCTCCGCGCCGACATCGCGTCTGTGCCCAAGGACCGGGTCATCGTCCTGGCCGCCCACAGCCCCCTGCTCGAGTTCTTCTACAGCGACTCCCACTCCACCGAGCCGCTGAAGGAGATCTACGAGATCCTTGAAGGCCGTGAGGTGGTCTCCGTCGCCGGGCACACCCACATGTCGGAGAACCTGCGCGAGGGCGACCTGATGGCCGGCTGGCTCGACACACTCGGTCAGGACGGCCTGCCGTTCACCCACCTGACTGTCCCGGCAGTGTCCGGCCAGTGGTACGAGGGACGCGTCCTCGAGGAGGGCTACCCCACCTCCGTGCAGCGTGACGGGACCCCTCCCGGCGTACTGACCCTGGACATCAAGAACACGGAGATCCGCGAGCGTTTCACCGCCACCGGCGACGACGGTTCCGACCAGATGGCCCTGGGCATCAACTCCCCCGCCTACCGTGCCTGGTACGACACGTACACGGACCGGCGCGGCACGGCTCCGGCCCCGCAGAACCCGAACGCCGTGGCCCAGGCCGAACTCGCTGAGACCTGGCTGACCACCAACTTCTGGATGGGCTCCACCGGCTCGACCGTGAAGGTATCCATCGACGGCGGCGAGACCACCGAGGCCACGCGTACCCAGTCGATGACCGCCGATGACGTGCCGCTGATCGGCGCCGAGTACACCGATCCGGCCGCCAGCCTCGAGCAGCTGGTGCACGGCGGCGGCCTCCACGACCGCACCTCCCACCTGTGGCGCCTCGAGCTGCCGGCCGACCTGGCCGTCGGCGAGCACACCGCCACCGTCACCGCCACCGACGTCCACGGCCGCGAGTTCACCGAGACGATCACCTTCGAGGTCACCGACTAACCTTTCCCTGCGTACGACGTCGGGTGGTTGCGTTTCGCAGCCACCCGACGTCACGTCTCGGCACTATTGGCACCGACCACCAAGGGCGCACGTATAACCCGGGCGGGCTCGGGCGCGAGGTAAACCAGCCAGGTTCACAAATATCGACCGGGGTCTACCCGGACGAGAACGACGTCGTCACGGCGATCCTGGGGCAGCACCCGCCTGTCGCGCCCGCCTTCGCATTCCGCTTCGCCCCTCATGTCTCGGTCACCATTGCGGGCGACACGGCGCAAGCCCCCCTGCGACTCGCCCGAGGCACGGTCTTCCTCAAGCACGAGCATAACTTCGGCCTAAATATGTCCCCGCAACTACGGCGGACGGTAGAGAAACGATGCAGAGCTTGGGGTAATACTCAAATGTGAGTATGTCTCATAAGGCGGTCCCGTCACCGGGACAACTCCGGGCCACACCGCCGCCGCTGAAATTCCGGCGTCGTCCAGGACCGGCTGGACGACACCGGGCATCACCGTCCGGTGGCGGCCAACTCCTGCAGCATGGTGAATCCGTGGCGGTCCACCGGAACCGATGAGGCGGACATGACCACGACGCCGGTACGCTTTGAACGGT
>NZ_JBNHIC010000100.1:0-6498 GCF_059092905.1 Arthrobacter sp. B0427-1-12
CGCAGCCCCGTCCCGTTCATCTCCACAACAGGAAATTAACAGGACCGCCGGCGGATTAAAAGACCCTCGCCGGAAAACCTAACAAAGTACTACTAGGCGGCTGCCAAATAGCGGTTGCGCGCCTCAATCAGCCTTTGCAGGTACTTTGCCAGGACCAGTTTCTCCACCACTCGCGCTAGGAGACCGAAGGGTGCGGTGAACTCGATGCGGTCAATCATGGTCGTGCCGCCGGCATCCTGAGTGAACTCGTGGACGTGCCTGAAGCTGCGGAATGGCCCTTTGACCTGTTCATCCACAAAGAAGTCAGGGGCCGCCATCTCGGTAATGCAGCTGGTCATCTGCTGGCCACCGACGTGGGGCCGCGGGTGGTGGATCTATTTCCCCCACCGCCCGGAGGAACCGCGCTCAGCGCCTCGTCTCGTACCTGGTCAGGACCACGCCGCCGGGAAACGTCCGCGTCTCCACCAGGTCCAGGTTCACCCAGCTGTCCAGCGCGGTGAAGAACGGCGTGCCGCCGCCCACCAGCACCGGATGGGTGGCCAGCGCGTACTCGTCGATCAGCCCGGCCCGCATGGCCGCCCCGGCGAGCGTTGCGCCGCCGACGCTCATCGGGCCGCCCTCCTCGGCCTTGAGCCGAGTGATCTCGGCGATCGCGTCGCCGGTGACCAGGCGGGTGTTCCAGTCGACCTTGTCGATCGTCGAGGAGAACACCACCTTCGGCGTGTCCCGCCAGTTCCGCGCGAACTCGATCTGCGCCGGGGTGGCGTTGGGCTGCTGGTCGCCGGTGGGCCAGTAGGAGCTCATTGTCTCCCAGAGCTTGCGCCCGTACAGCGACAGGCCGCTCGCCCGCTCCTGGTCGAGCCACCACTGGAACAATTCGTCGCTCGGCCCGCTCCAGCCAATGTCGTCGCCGGCCGCGGCGATGTAGCCGTCCAGGGTCAGGTTCATGCCGTAGATCAGTTTCCGCATGGCGCCAGCCTTCCGTCAGTCGGTCTCCAGCGTATAGATCCGGCGCGGCGCGGGAAACTCATCGGTGCACGATCGACTCGCAGGCAGTCCTCGTGCCCGGGGGTCAGCGTGGCATACTCGACCGCCTCCCGCCGCGACGCCCCGTCGAACATGAGCACGCCCAGCCCGGTGGAGGGTCCGCCAAGGGCTGCCGGGGTGACATTTACCGCTGCTAAAACACCGCCATTTACCGGGTTCTGGTGCAAATTTCGTGAATGGTGACTGATCGTCGCTGCGGTGGGATCGTTGCAGAGAGTTCTGCTCTCATGAGCGTAATCACGCCCGATACCCTATTCACGAAATTCGTGCCAGAACCATTTACCGGGTTCTGGCACGATTTTCGTGAATGGTGACTGATCGTCGCTGCGGTGGGATCGTTGCGACAGTGTGAGGATCTGCTGCGGGTGGTGTTCCCGCACTTGAATGAGGTGCTGGTGGAGCGGGTACGCCGGATGGACGAGGCGGTGCGGGTGTCGGCCCGGACCCGCGCCGACAGTGCGCTGCCGTGCCCGGGCTGCGGAGTGTTGTCGCGGCGGGCCCATAGCCGCTACCGGCGCCGGATCGCGGACACTGCTGTGGGCGGACAGCCGGTGGTCATCGAGTTATCGGTGCGACGCCTGTTCTGCGACGCAGCGGGCTGCCCCCGACGGACCTTCTGTGAGCAGGTCAACGGCATCACTGTCCGCTACGGGCGGCGCACCCCGCTGCTGGTGAAGGTGCTCCAGGCTGTCGGCCTGGCCCTGGCCGGGCGGGCCGGGGCCCGGCTCACCGGAATCCTGGCCGCCGCGGTGAGCAGGACGGCCCTGCTGCGCCTGGTGATGCTGCTGCCCGCCCCGGCTCCGGCCCGCGCGCCAAAGGTGCTGGGGGTGGATGACTTCGCGCTGCGCAAACGCGAGGTCTACGGCACGGTCCTGGTCGACTGCGGCTCGCGCCGCCCCGTCGACCTGCTGCCGGACCGGCAGTCCGAGACCTTCGCCGGGTGGCTGCGCGAACACCCCGGCGCGCAGGCCATCTGCCGCGACCGGGCCGGGGCCTACGCGGAGGGCGCCCGCGCCGGAGCACCGGAAGCAGTGCAGGTCGCCGACCGCTGGCACCTGTGGCACAACCTGGGCGAACACATAGAAAGAGAGGTCGCCCGGCACCGGTTGTGCCTGTCCGGGCCCGCCGCGCAGCAGGTGCCCGAAGACCGCCAACGCCAGGAGCCTGGCGGGGAGGTTGGCGAGGCTGCCGCCGGTGCCTACGCGGACAGCCATATCCTGCCCGGGCGGACACGGGAGCGCTACCGGCGGGTGCGCGGGCTTCTCGGGCAGGGCAAAAGCATGCGGGCCGCCGCCCGCGAGCTTGGCCTGGCTTACAACACCGTGCGCAAGTACGCGCGTGCCGGTGACGCGGAGGCGCTGACCGCGTCCCCGTGGGCCAATCGGGTGACGATCCTTGATGCCTACAAGCCCTACCTGCACCAGCGGCTCAGTGAGGGCCCGGTCAGCGACGCGGAGCTGTATCGGCAGATCACCGCCAGGGGGTACCGGGGCGGCTGCGGCACGGTGTCGGTCTACCTGCGCGCGCTGCGCGCCGCCGGGATCGTCCCCGCGCCGGCCCCTGCGCCGCCGGCCGGCTGGATCATGTCCGCCCCGGACGCGCTGGGCAAGGACGAGCGGGTCCGGCTCGAGGCCGTGCTGGCCCGCTGCCCGGAACTGGAATCCGCCACCGCGCATGTGCGCGGCTTCGCGGCCATGCTCACCGACCTGCGCGGCGACCGGCTCCGGCACTGGCTGGACAAGGTCTACATCAACACCCTGCCTAGCCTGCACGCCTTCGCCAACGGCATCGACCGCGACCGGGACGCGGTTACCGCCGCACTGACCCTGCCCTACAGTTCCGGGGCCGTTGAAGGGCACATCAACCGGATCAAGATGCTCAAACGTCAGATGTTCGGCCGCGCCGGATTCCAGCTCCTAAGGCAGAGAGTCCTGCTCTCGTGACCGCCACCCCGCCCGGTCCACGATCACGAAATTCGTGCCAGAACCATTCCGAGCTAACGATCACAACGGAGCTTGTCACGTAAACGGCCGAATAAGTGACCGTGAGAAGCTCTTGCTCTCGCTGCTGCCGATAGTCCGAAGAATTTGGACATGGCGGCCATCTCGCCAAGTCTTCAGTGCCCGTCTATTTGACGGGTTTTCCCACTGATAGGCCAGCCTCAGTTGTGGCCAGTGACCCTTTTCTCCATTTGTTTAGAAGGTGCTCGCGCTCAAGTCAAGGGCGGGCATCCTGATGGCTTTCAGATGCTGTCCTGGCGTCAGTTTGGGTGTACCTCAGGGCTGCCACGATCAATTGGGCATGTTTAGGCCCGGTTCAGACCGCGGCCACCGAGGTAGTGCGGCCGAGCGGCTGCAGGCTCCGTTCCAGTTCTTCAGCCCACGCCAGAAGGTCGCTGTCGCGTCCGCGGCGGGCGATCAGCTGCACGGAACGCGGCCGTCCGTCGCTACTGTAGCCTGACGGGATGCTCACAGCAGGATGGCCGCTGAGGTTGAAGGGGTAGGTGTAGGGAATCCAACTCAGCCAGTCTTCGTCTGGCCAATTTGCCGGTGTCGCGCGGTCGTGTTCGAACGGCAGGCACGCCGTGGTCGGTGTGATGATCATGTCGAGGTCGTCAAAGAGTTCCTCCAGCTCCAAGGACCACAGGTTGCTTTTCATCTGGGCATCGAGGAGGTCCGTGGCCGACTTCGCCTCACCGGCTGCAGCCATGGCCATGAGGCCGGGATCAGTCAGGGCACGCTGGGCAGGATCCAGCCTAGAGACGGAAGCGGCCAGGGAAGTCTGCCAAAGCGTGGACATGGTGTTCCGCAGATCAACCTTGGACCAGTCAATCACCCGGGCAATGCTGCCTTGAGCGGTGAGTGCGTCGACGGCCGCTTTGAGCCCGTCCAAGCATGCCTGCTCTGGGGACGGTTGCCTGCCGATGGTCTGGACGACGCCGACCCGAACTCCGGACAGGCCCCTTGTTGGGGCAGCCCCGACCCGAAGAGCGCATTCTGGACCAGCCTCAGGTCAGCGACCGTGCGAGCTATTGGTCCGGATGCGGCGAGGAAGGCGAATGCACCGCCGGGAAGATCCATGAGACCCCTCGACGGTTTGTGAGCGGTCAGCCCACAAAAGCCCGCAGGAATCCGAACGGATCCGGCGGCGTCGGTGCCGATAGAGAGCGGCCCATAACCAGCGGCAACTGCAGCGGCGCTGCCGGCACTGGAACCGCCCGGGGTCAGCCTGGAATGCAGGGGATTGTGTGTGGCGCCGTTCAAGAGGCTGCCGTCCAGGGGCTTCCACCCCATTTCGGCAGAGGCGGTTTGCGCCCAGATAACAGCCCCCTGTGCTCGGAGTTGTCGGACCACAGCAGCGTCCTGGGGCTGCGGCCCCGACCCGAAGGCCCGGGACCCGCGCCGCAGCGGCCAGGAACGAACAGCCAGTAGCTCCTTGATAGTGACCGGAATACCGTCCAACGGACCGACAGGCCGGCCAGCCCGCAGACGGGACTCGGACGCCTTGGCCATGGCCAGTGCCGACTCTGCATCGACGTGGGTGAGTGCGTTAAGGAACGGTTCCTTGTCGGTCGCTTCGTTCAGCACGGCCTCTATCACCTCAACGGGGGAGAGTCCGTTCCGAAAGCGTTCGCCCAATTCCATGGCGGTGAGCGCAGCCATCTCGTGTGTCATTGCTTCACCGTAGGAGAGCAGTGGTCCGCAAGTCCCTACCGCTTTATGGCTGTTTTAGCAGTCCACTTCGTGGCTGCTGGCTGACCTCCGCCAAGGCAGCCACTCCGTCCCGAATACGATGGACGGGCGTGGCGCCATACCCCAGGACGATCACCGGGCCGTCTTCAAATTTCTGCGGCACCTCGCCGCAGCGTGCTGACCGGCCCGCACGAGGCCGTGCTCGAGACACTGCACGCGGCCAACATCGCCCTGCACCGCCTCGCCGAGACCGGCACCCCGACGACGGGTGCCAAGGAATTCTGGCTCGACCAATCCTGAACCAGAACCAAACCGGCATGTCCCCGGTTCACCTGGCCAGGTTGCTGTCACCCTGGGTGTCATTGCCACACCCCACGCACTGGTCTCACGGTTGGTTCCAGCTCCCTGCAGGCGCGCGGTTATCGCCTGCATACACAAACTTTCCCTCGGGAAACATTAGTGTCAGTCCGTCGAGGGGCTCCAAGAGTGGATCCGGGAGAGGCCGATTGCCGCAGCCCGGCCAGGATCTCTGCAGCTGACACCAACGGGCCCGGGGCCGGCTCTTGAGTGCGAAGCAGGTCAAAGCCACTGGCGCAAGATGCCGGCCGGCTTTGGTCAGCTCCGTGGCGGCAACACCGAGCCAGACCCTGATTGATAAGGCCCGCACGACACCCGCGCAATTCACTTAGCCGCTCGCTGATCCCTCTGAGCTTCCACCGGTGGCCGGCAGCCGGGCTGGGGCATCGATGACCCTAAAAAATTTCCTCCTCAACGCAAGCCACGAACTCGGCTAGAGCCTCAATGCCGCAGACCCAGTCCTCACAAGGACATGGAAGTAAACGGAACACGCCTGCCGGAAGGCAGAGGTCACAACCCGATGCGGTGGCACCGGCCCCAGGGAAAGGAAACCAGCAGGACCCGAGCGTACGGGCAAGGGGAATCAGACGGTGGCGCTGACGGGGCTTGCGGCTGGTTTTGCCTGAATGCGATGCGGGGAGGAAGGCAGGAATCCGCGGGCCTGGGCACTGCCTAGATGGCAGGGGCAGGGCGGGTTCTCACCGATCTGCACCGGGCAACCACCACGACTGGTGGGGGTATCGCAGTCTTTGGTCATACACCAACCGGTGATGGCACTCATAAGGAAAGGCACTCCTGTGATGGGCTGGGGGAGACCCCCGCGACGGGGACGGGGTCCTGTAGCGAGTTTAAGCCAACCAGTTCTCCTTGGCTCCAACAGCTCTCTGCCGCCCCCGTACCACCGTCAAATGGTAGCCCTGAACGGGTGTCCATGGACGGTGGGCCACGGACGCGTCCGACGGACCGCTGCTGCGCTCGCCGGCAGTGGTGGGGACCGGGTCACGGGCGATGGAGTCATGGATGGTGGCTAAGCCGGATTCCTGGAAGAGCCATCGCGTCTATCGCACCACAACAGCTGAGGTGTAGCACCGTGCCGTGCAGAGGGCGGAGAAGGACGGGCTGCGTTCTCCTGAAAAGCCGCATCAGGGGCTTGGATCCAAGCCGCTCGTAGACCCGGGGGAGCCACCCCAGGGGGATAGCCCGGTAGCTCTTTTAGTAGTTTCCTGAGAGGAGCTTTATCACGCGGTTAATCTGCGTACGGGTGGTGCTGGCCGGAACCATTCCAGGGCAGTTGTGGGCCGCACCTGTTAGCGGCCATGAAAAACTGCCCGTAGGCGGCCACGAAAATGCCCACTGACGGCCAGTAGAACTGCCCACCGGTGGCCATGAGATCTGCCCACTT
>NZ_JBNHIC010000101.1:0-6411 GCF_059092905.1 Arthrobacter sp. B0427-1-12
TTTTCTTGCCGAAAATCTGAGCCGGACACGGGACGATTCACCTGACAGAAAAAAGCATTCCGGCGCCCGTGTGAACCATAAAGCGGGGCCGGAAATATCCGAAGCAACATGACAGCGGGACTGGCAGCAACTCCTCCTCAAAGCAGCGGAGGGACTGCATTATCCAGGGACAATATCCCGTCACCAAGGAGCGGTTTCAGATGGCAAAGCGAGTGCAGATTAAACTGATTTCCGACCTGGACGGCGGGCCGGCGGACGAAACAGTCCAATTCGCCATCGACGGCACGAACTACGAAATCGATCTGTCCGCTGACGACGCCAGGGTCCTGCGCAAGACCTTCACACAGTATGTAAAAGCCGGACGCAAGGCCTCGGCGGCCTCCGCCCGCGGGAAGGCTGCGCCCACGGTGCCCGCCGGCTCCAGCCGTGAAGCAACCCGGAAAATCCGCGAATGGGCCAAGAAAAACGGCTACACCGTTTCCGGGAGGGGACGGATCTCCTCCGAAGTCGTCGAAGCCTACCGTAAAGCGGTGTCCTGAATACCGCGGACAGGTGGGTAAGCCGTCTACGCACCCACCTGCCCGGAGGGCTATTTGGCCGGGTACTCTCAGATCCAGCCGCCCTGGCCGTCGTCGCTGAAGCGCGCAAACGTCGCACGTCTGCGGAATCGAGGCCGTAACGCCCGGTAGCCAGGATTCGGGTTCTGGCCTCCGGTGACAGGGCTTCAATGACCCGATCGCACTCCTCAAAGAGGCCCAGTTCCGCCATGAGCTCTTCAACGTCGCTAAAACCCGGTAGCAGCACCGTAAAGCCTGCTACTTCGTAATCGACCACGCGGGGGACGCCTATTGCGTACACGGCCTGACCCCGCCGGTTGTATGCGGCCACCACGACGTGCCACAAGCCCGAATCCTGAGCGGCTATGTACCCGATCCGTTCCCCATGAATATGGAAAGTGACCGCCCTGTGGTCATGCGGATTGCCCGGTTCGGGAACCAACTCGACGTCGTACCGACGCGTACCTTGATATCGCGGAAGCTTGTCACTGTGGTGATACCAGCCTCGGACATAGTGATTGTCCACGTGTGTTGTCGGTGTGAGATCAATCCTGCCTCGCGGGCGGATGTATTCACCGCGCGGCGGACGATAGGCCCCCATTACCAGATCACTCCTCTCCCTACAGCGCCGGGACGCCGATGACGTCGTAGAAGGTAGTGCTCTCCGGCCAGGGGTATGCCGTATTTGCGGGCCTTGGCGGCCTTGCCGGAGAGGCTGTCGGGGTCGGCGGCGATGACCAGGCTGGTTTTCTTGGTCACGTTGTCGGCCACGGTGTAGCCCATGGCTTCCAGGAGACCGGCCAGTTCGTTGCGTTGCCGGCTCATGGTGCCGGTCAGCACGATGACATCCCCGGGAGCCGGACGGTACGCGCTCTGGGCTGGGGCGGATCCGGCCGTTTCGGGTCGGGTGGCCAGTCCGGCGGTGACCTCCTCGTCGGACAAACCGAGCAGGGCGGCGGCCTGGCGCAGGTCCTGTTCCTCACGTTTGGTGATCTGTCCGTCTGCCCAGGCGGCGGCCAGCAGCTGGTCGAGGTAGTACCGGTGCAGGTCCAGGCAGCGTTCCTGGCTGATGCCCAGTTCCTCGGCCAGGGTGACCAGTTCCTTTTGCTCGGTGGCGGACAGGTGCAGATCCAGCATGGCCCGGCCCAGCAGGTCCAGGTACTGGTCGTGTTCGGCCGGTCCGGTGAATTCGGGCATGTGGGCGGTGATCCGGGACAGGAAGTGTTTCTCCACCCGGTTACCGGCCGGCCGCAGCACCGGGGCGAAGGCCCCGGACGCGGGCGGGAACCCCGACCAGTCGATCATGGCGGCGTTGAGCAGGGCCTGTTCCCAGTCGGGCCGGTCCGGGTCCAGATCGATGTACCGTCCGAGCAGGCCGGCCGCGGCCATGGCGTCATCGCCGGCGCAGTGCGCCGAGCCGGTGTCGATGCTGAGGAATTCACAGCAGTGGGCCAGGGAGCGGGCGTTGCCGTACACATAGTCATGGGCCAGCCGCATCGTGCACAGCCCGGCCAAAAAGGATGCCGGCACCGGCATCCCGGCCCGGTGGAACTCGTGCTCCAGGAACCCGGCATCGAAGCGCAGGTTGTGGGCGACCATGATGGTGCCCTGCAGCACCCGGGCAATCTGCGGGGCGGCCTGCTCGAAGGTCGGCGCGTCCAGGATGTCGGCGGCACGGATGCCGTGCACGTGCTGGGCACCCAGGTCCCGGCCCGGATTGATCAGCGTCTCCCACCGGTCCACGACCTGTCCGGAGGCATCGACCTTCACGACCCCGATTTCGGCGATGCGGTCATGCCGGCCGGGACGGAACCCGGTGGTCTCCACATCGACCACGGCGAACAGCGGCTCAGACATGCGAAGCCTCCTGCGCCGGAACCGGCCACATCCGCACGGCCGGCCCGCCGGCACCGTTGAAGTAGGTGCGGGTTTTGCGGGTCCGGTCCGCCTCGATCTCCAGCCAGTAGTTCAGCAGCCGCACGCAGCCGTTGGCGATCCGGACCGCTTCGCTCTCCACCGGTTCGCTGCCGTCCACCTCCGACTCCCACACCGAGGAGGGCGGGGGAGCGGGCCAGTCGATATCCAGCAGCGGGGCCTGCCGCTTGTACTCGGGCACCGGTGTGCCGGATGCCCGGGCTTCCTTGCGCTCCTGGACCTTGGCGGCGTTGTAGGCGGTGCGGCGGTCGTTCTCGGCCCAGAACAGCTCCTGCAGCAGATCCACCCAGGACCGGCAGTCCCCGATAAACGCGGCCGGATTCAATCGGGGCACCGCCGAAACCTGCGGTTCGGTGCATTTCACCTTCGCCCGGGCGGTCAGCAGCAGCTGCCGGTCGACGGTCAGGCTCCTAAAGGTTTTCTCGTCGAAGCCGTCGGATACGACGGCGTTGGTGGCGGTGGCGCGCAGCGGGCCGGTGAAGGCGTTCACCGACACCTGCCACAGCGCCCACCGGCCATCATGGATGTCCAGTATCGCGATGCCGCGTGGTGTGCTTACGGCAGTATTCATTTTTTCCCCCAATTGTTTTTATCTCGGCGGCTGCTTTGCCGCCGTTACTGCATTATTTGGCCGGGTATTCCCATTCCCAGCCGGCGGTTCCTCCGAGGTCATACATCAAGACACCTGTCGGTGTCGGTACGTCCAGGACGACCTTGCCGGTGGCTTTCTCGCCGGGGCCGATCGAGGAGACCAGCCGTTCGGTGTCGTTCAGGCAGCCCCAGGCGGCACCGGTCTCGAGGTTCCCGTTAAACGTTGTCCCGTTGTCCGCGACGACCTTCCACATGGAACCCGAGAGAGTGATGAACTGGTTGATGTCTTCGGTCATCTCCGGCATCGTTTCAACATCAAAGGTCAGGGTGACAAAATGCCCGTTCTCCGGAGCGGTCGCATATGGAGATGTACACGGGGCGTCCATGGTCATCTCGGTGAGAACGAACCGTGCCGTTTGTTCGCCTGAAGGCAGTAGCATTCCGGCCGGCTGGCCGACGGTCTTGATGAGGTTGCCCCGCGTACTCCTCGGGCCAACCGACACGGTTTCGCTGGGTGTCGGTGTCGCCGCTGCAGGCTCCACGCTGGGCTCCGCCGGCGGACTTGCCGGTGTCGAGGCGCACCCTGTCAGCAGCAGCGCCGACAGGACGAAAACGACTCCGGGTACGAAAAACTTGTTCATGGCCCCCATAAAGCATGCCGCCCCCCGGCGGCATTATGTGATGCAGCAAGGATAAACGTTGCCACCGACATTCATGCAGTTTCATCATCTGCACAGCAACGGGCCGGCAGGTATCCGAAGCTCAGGCCCTGCTGCTCAGCCTGCAGGAGGGGCGGCGGTTGGAGTTGGGCGAGGCAATTGAGTGGGCGGTTTGGCCGCCGTCGACTGTCTGCAAGGGGCGGTAGGCTGGGCCCCATGACTGAAGGGGGCAGTATGCAACAGGAACATGTTGATGCGGTTGTCGTGGAAGTAAACACCTTCGAACCTGAGCTGCTGGCGGTGTGGCCGGGTGACTGGGTCAACGATATTGAGCTGGCCTTGATCGACGCTGTCAGCTCCATCCGGGCCCAGTATGAGACCAGGAACGGAAAAGGCGTTCTGCCGCGCGTTCGAAAGTACCGGGACCTGCGCGGAGGCAAAGCGGACGATCTCTCCCGTCTTGCCGGCATGAGCGAAGCCGACCTGATCAGCATTGTCGGCGAGCAGAAGACCGGGGGCCGGACCAAGGCCGCTGCCATCATTGAAGCCGCGAACAACCTGCAGGACGCAGGAGTCGTCTCCGCCGTCGGCTTCGACCCAGGCAACGAGAAGCACCGACAGGCCTATACCGGGGTGAAGGGCCTGGGCCCTGTCACGTTCGCCTATTTCGGGATGCTGCTGGGCCACCCGGACGTGAAGGCCGATACCTGGGTGCGCCGATTCGTTGAACGGGTCACCGGAGACTCCGGACTGAGTGCAGAACAGGTCCGGCAGATCGTCACGGCCGCCGCCGGCCGTTTACCGGAGAATATCTCCGTCACGCACCTTGACCACGCAATTTGGAGGTTCGAGGCAGGGCGTGAATCCGCCCCCGAAGCGGGCCTGTCCTAAGGGGAGCGGTCAGCGGGAGGCCCAGGGCCGATCCCTTATTCTGCTCCGGGTGCTCCCGAAATCTTGAGTAGTTGGTGGTCTCCGCAAGCGGTTACAGCATAGGGCAGTTGATCTGCGCAGAGGACGACAGCTCGGCTCCCATGCGGTAGTCAAAGCGGTCCTTGTGCATGGCCGTTCAGGCCCGGATTCGGAATAGTAGACTCTTCTAAAATCCACAATGGAATAAGCGATCCGTTGTGGATCGGGGGATCAGAGCTAGGAACTTGGGGATGCTTCGTAGGGCTGAAAATGTAACACTCGTTCACCGACCCGGTTTCTTCGGGAAGGGGCCGATGGAACTGACAATCGGCAGGAAAGTTTATTTACTTGGCAGGATGTCGAAGGCTGAGTTTACAGAACGCCAAGAGTTTCAAAGGCAGCGCCCTGTGGCAATAGCCACGATCGGCGGCAGAAGATACTGGCAGTTTCAGAACAAGTATTATTCGGAGAACGACGGACTAAGATCCGATGAGATTTATGCCCTGATAGTGACCAGGGAACAACGAAACAGGCAACGGGTCGATCGTGCCCAAGCGACAGTTGTCATGGGATCATCGCCACGAGGTTCCGCCGCACGAAGATCCATTCCTGATGATGTAAAGCAGTACATTTGGACCCGCGACGAAGGTCGGTGCCGAAGCTGCGGCTCTACAACAGAGCTGCAATTCGATCACATCATTCCAGTGACGATGGGCGGCAGCAGTAACAGTGAGAATCTGCAGGTGCTGTGTGGCCCTTGCAACCGTTCAAAGGCTGCTGGACTGACCACTCGACGCTAGGCAAACGGCAGCGGGACAGGTTTATAGTTGCGCCCGTCGGGAGCCAATGATTCCCGCCGAGCCGTAATTGATCGCCGGGCTGCTGAGCAGTTCCTGGGCCTGTGCGGAATGTAGGAGCGGCTCCGGGGAGACCCAATGACAGGGGCCATCATCCAAGGAACCCCGGGGCTGTGCTCCTTCGCGGGGAAGCCAGTTCAGAGACCGGCCGCCAGATCGGCCATCAACTCCCGCAGCTTTTTCCGTGCCTCGGGCCGCGTATGCAGATTTGTGGCGCTCGGGTGCGGGGCCTCCCGCCAGGGGATGCTCCGGATCCGGGACGACCGGGACCGGAGCAGTTCCCACCCTGCCGAGCCATCGTTCCCATGGCAATGATGGTCTTCAGCCGGGGGAACAGGGACAGCAGGGTTTCGACGTCGTGCGTTGCTTCGCGGACGTCCTCGAGGCGGGTGGCGCGGGTTCGTGTTCCGTCGGGCAGGTACCAGGGAACGATGTTCCAGTTAGCGAACACGGACCGGGGCAGGGCGGCCTCATCACTGAGGGTAAACAAGTTGTTGGCCGTTCCGTCATTGTTGTCGATCGAGATAATTCCCGAGCCCTTGGAGGCGGATGATTTGCTTCCCGGTGCTTCCAGCAGGAAGAGTATCCGCAAACGGACGCCTGCGCCGGCAGGGTCCCACCACGGCACAAGCGATTCCGTGCCCGGTGCTTCGAGTCGGCGGCGCCTATTCAGTTCATGGCCCCAGTCGTTTAGCGGTTTGACGTGAGGAGCATTCAGCAGCGCCCACTTCCGGTCGACCTCGGCCCGGTGCCGGTGGGCGCGCGGCGCCGTTGGTTATTCTGCCTGGCCCATCGGTTTCGCCGGGACGGCGCCTCTCTGTGTCAAGCTGCTGTGTGGGAGGGGCCGCTAGGATTGTTTTTGGCGGGTCCGGTATGTGACTTTTCCGAAGCGCCGGTTTGGGG
>NZ_JBNHIC010000102.1:0-6174 GCF_059092905.1 Arthrobacter sp. B0427-1-12
GGATGGAACGGGCGGAAACGCTGCTCCGGGGTTTCCGCCCGCCCCGTTGGCCGGCTCATGGGTACCGGCCCTGTCGCCTGTGCCGGCAGGATCACGGGTCGAGGACATCCCACCAAGCGGACGACACTGTCGATTCTGGCACTGGAGCCGCACCCGGGGAAGGCTCCCTGCCGGCTGCCTGCGCTGGGGTCGGTCCGCCGGAATGAGTTGGTGCCCGGGGCGGTGCGGAGACCGCCGGGCCTGATTGGTCCGGTTCACCTGGGCCGGATCTATTTGGTCCGGGTTTCTTTGGCCGGGGGGTCAGATCGGTGATCAGCGCGCCGGCGGCGTGTTCGCGCACGGCCGTGATGGCCCTGACAATGGCGGTTTTGTCCGAAAATCCGTCCGAGACCGCCACGACCGCACCTTCGCCGGTGGTCAGCCGGAACCGGAGCAGCCCGCCGGCATCGGTGAAGATTTCGAATCCTCCGGCCATCACAGAACCTCCCCCTGCGTATTTTGAGTGCTGTGCGCAGACTACCGGCAGAGCCGGCGGTTTCCGCCCCCGGGTTACCTCCCGGAACCCCAACCGGGCCCCCGGCCGCCGCAGGGGACCGGCTCCGGTCCGTCTGCCGCACCGGGGCGGACGCACGGCCGGTGCGGTGGTGTCACAGAAGGGCCACCGTTTTCGCCCGGTGCCCGGGGCCGGGAGACAATCCCGCCATGGGAACAGGGGAGCCGGGCAGTACGGGCGGTGCAGGGCAGCCGGGCGGCACAGGGGATGCGGTCCGGGTGGGAGGCGATCCGGCGGGCACGGCCGCGGCGTTCTGTGATCTGCTGCTGGCCTGGAGCCGCCGCGGGCAGACGGAACCGGCCGGCACGGTCCTGGTGGAGAGCCTGCGGTCGCTGGTCTCCCCGCTGTCGGGGTGGGAATCGGACCGGGGCCTGGCGCTGGCCCGGGACATCCTCGCCGCCATTGGTTCACCGATCTATGACATCGATGCCGAACCGGCACAGGGCCGGCCGGATGTGTGCTGGTTCAGGATCCTGGAGCCTGCCGCCGGCGGCCGGGTCCCCGGCAGCGTGGCACTGGTGCTGACCCTGGTCAGATGCGGGGACGGCCGCTGGCGCATCCACGGCATCGGCGACCCGGTCCCGGCCCCGGGCATCCCCCGTCCGGAATGAAGGACCGGCCATCCGGCCGGCCGGAACCTGCGGCAGCACGTCCTGAATCCTTGAAGGGCAGCAGTGCCCGGGGTGTCAGCGCGACAAGAACATTCTCGTCCGTGCCGGATTCTTTGCAGGTACCGGACAAGGGCGGAAAGGCTCCCGGGAGACCATAAATACCCCGCTGCCGGCGCTTTCCTGAATCGGCCTTTTTTGAACCGCTCGTGGTGGCCGGTTGGTGGCCGTTCTGTGCTTTCAAAAGCGCTGCCGGGATACGTAATATTTATATGGGGAAATTGTCCCCGTTATTGAGGAGTCGCTTCGCATGGCACAAAAGGTGGAAATCGTCCTGGTCTCTGATCTGGACGGTGGGCCGGCGGACGAAACGGTGCATTTCGGCATGGACGGCACGAACTATGAAATTGACCTGTCCGCAGGGGACGCTGCCGCACTGCGTAAGGCCTTCAGGCAGTATGTGAAGGCCGGCCGCAAGGTCCCTGCGGCCGCGTCACCCCGGGGCAAGACCCGGCCCGGGCCAGCGGCCGGGGCCGGCCGTGGGGATACCCGGAAAATCCGTGAATGGGCCAGGGAACACGGTTATGACGTTTCCGGGCGGGGCCGGATATCCTCCGAAGTCGCTGAGGCATACCAAAAGGCTGTGGCCTGATCCACCACGGGAACACTGAGATCATTCAGCCCACTTTAATGTGCCCTCATATGCGCCGTTTACCGGTGTGTGCATGAATTCCTGTCACCTCCATGACACCGGTGCTGATCCCTTCACCGCTTGTCGCTGTTCCAGTCGACCAGTGTGCACTTTGGCCGCCGGGACCGGGTAGAAGACGGAAAACTGGCGGCCCGGGCCGGGCTGCAGGTGAACCGTTCCGGGTTCGCCACGGTGGGTTCGAAGAACCGGGAGACGGTCGCGTTCGAGGCACCGTCCCGAGCACCCCGGGGAGGGCGCGCAGCATGTCCAGGTCCGAGGCGTATTCGTCTCCGGAGGCCAGCAACACCACCAGTGAGCCCAGGATCAGCCCCGGCCCGTGAACCGCTGCGGAGGGCGCGAACCGGGCCAGCCGCTCCTCGCACAGCCGTCCGAATCCGAGGGCATCGACGAATCCGGCCAGACCCCTGGCACCGGCGTGGGAGACCAGCGACTGGCCAGTGAAAGCGACCGGGACGGAAGGGAAAACGCGGGTGCGATTAAACACTGGAAGGGTTTTTAATCGCTCGACTGAATAACGGCTTCGACGACCACTATTTTCCCAGCTCAGAGCACCCTTCCACTGTATAAAAACGCGGCCCGGCCACCGGCCTCATAAAAACACTAACTGCGCTGTGCCGCCCCTCGGGTCTCTGACGGATTCGGGAGCACATCTGCTTTTGGTCCAGCTCAGCACCGGCAGATGCCGGAATCCTGAAATCCGCCGTGATATGGAATTGATGAAGAAACATAATTCCTTAACATTTTCAGCCGAGAATGAGAAAATGGCCGTGGTTTACGGATTGGGAATTAGCTGCATTTGCCGCTCACATCCCCAACCGTCAACGGCTGCAGCGAGAAGATCCGCAAACCCGAAAGGGTGCCGATCGGCACTTCGTAAACCCATGTTCGGAGAAGACCATGCAGAACAAGACCAGGCAGATCATCGGAACGGCGGCAGTTTCCGGCATTTTCCTCGCCGGCGGAGTCACCGGAGCTCAGGCTGGCGAAGACATCGAAGACACCACCGGTGTCGCCACCGAAACCGTATTCATAGTCGCCTCTGAGCCGGATCCGATGGAGGAAGAGGAAGAGCCCGAGGAAGAGGCGGAGGCTGAGGCAGAGGCGGAGGCTGAGGCTGAGGCAGAGGCAGAGGCTGACGGAGCAGAGGCTCGGGCTCGGGCAGAGGCTCGGGCAGTGGCTCGGGCAGAGGCTCCGGCTGAGGAAGAGGAGCCGGCTGAGGAAGAGGAGCCGGCTGAGGAAGAGGAGCCGGTCGAGGAAGAGGAGCCGGTCGAGGAAGAGGAGCCGGTCGAGGAAGAGGAGCCGGCTGAGGAAGAGGAGCCGGTCGAGGAAGAGGAGCCGGCTGAGGAAGAGGCTCCGGTCGAGGAAGAGGCTCCGGCTCCGGCTGAGGGCTAGACTCCCCGCATCTGCAGGTGACGGGGTCCGGCGTGCGGGTGCTGCGGTATCCGCACACCGGTGCCGGAGCCATCCGCCGGTGCGCCGGGCCGTTACGGCTTCGGACCCCCGCGGCCGGACATCCTGCGGTTCAGGAACATGATTCAAGAACATTTGGGGCCTCGCCCGCCAACCTGCGGCGTTCGGACCGGCTCTGGCCGATGCTGTCCGTAGCTGCTCGCCTCCCTGAGCGGGAGGACCGGTGACCGGAGCGGTTGTCGGCTGTGGCCTTACTGGCTGGTTTTTCTTTTGACCGCTTCCACGCGCTGCCGCAGTTTTTCCTCGGCCTCGTCGCGGCGGTGCCACAGGGCCCGCAGATCCTTGTTGGAGACGGAGCCGGGGCCGGGTGCGGCCTTCTCCGGTGTGCTGGGTGGGGCGGCGTGAGCGGCCTCGGATGCTTCATCGCAGGAAGAAGCGAAGAACCGAACGCATCAACGGGCGCGGCGGAATGGTCCCGGCACGGCGTCCGGGACGGTTCAGGCGGACCGGTTACGGTCCGGCGCAGTCCGTTTAGCCGGTACGTTATGGTGCGTGCTGCCCCAGGGTGTGCAGGTGCCGGTGGAGACGGGACGGTCCTTAGAATTCCTCGTCGGCTGCCGGTTCCGGGTCCGCTGCGGCCTATTTGAGGTCCCGGGCCATCGCGGGCAGTTCACTGCGGCTGATCCCGGCCGTTCCGCCCAAGCACCGACCGATTCTGTCGGCGAGCCGGGCGACGGGCAGGGTGTCCGATTCCGGTGCCGGTTCCTGCATGATGCCGCTGATCCTGGCCGGCAGCGCATGCGAAGTCATTGTCATCGTTGACCGGTTTTTCCGTGCTTCGGCCTGCCTGCCGCCCGTGCGGTGAGCAATCCGGCCGGGGATTTTTTCTGCAGTGCGGGCGTACACCCCGCACGGGCACAAGCCTGCCACAGGAATCCGGGGAGCAGCAGGGACCAGCCGGGCACCAGGTCAATCCGGGCACCGGGTGGCCGGCCCCGATCCTCCGCCGGGCGGATACTTAAGGAGGTACGGGATGCCTCGAGGAATCAGGCCTAAGACGGACCTAGCAGGCTCCGGACCGGTGACGGGAGGTTCCGGCAGTGTTGTCGGATGAAGAGCGCAGGCGGCTGGAGGAACTGGATCGCGAGTTCGGCGCCCGGGACGCGGAACCGGTTCACGGACTGTTCTCCGGCCCGAAGGCCCGGGTTGTGTCTACGGTCCTGGCCGTGGCGGCCGTGGCGGGCGGGGCGGTGCTGCTGATTACCGGTATCGCCGCAAAGCTCACCCTGCTCGGGGTGGCCGGGTTCGTGCTGATGTACGCCGGCGTGTACCGATACGTGAGCCTGCGCTATCGCGGCCGCCGCTTCCCCTGACCGCAGTCGGGCGCGGGCGGACAGGCCTGACCGGCAGCCTGTCAGAATGGGGGCAGCGAACCTTGCGACGGCCAGCCCGGACGCCAATGGCCTTCCTGTTCCGCTACCGCAAACCCACCGGCCAATAAGACCGACATACGCGCCACAGCCGCAACTGCTCCTGCCGGGGGAGCGGATCATAATGGGAATAAGGTGAGGAAACACCTTCAGGGGTTTCAAACCGGTCCGGGCCTGCCGGCGGTTGAGGCAAGCCCGTGCCGGAGCATGCGGGAGATGTCCGGTGTTGTCGTATGAAGAGAACAGGCGCCTGGCGCAGCTTGAGCGTGAACTGGCCGCCGAGGATCCCAGGCTGGCACGGATTCTGTCCGAGGGGTTCGCCGGTCCTCCGCCCGGGGCGGTGCGCCGGGCGGTCCTGACCGCGGTGATGGGCGCGGCTGTGTTCATCCTCGGCATCGCCTCGGAGTTGGCGGTTTTCACCATTGGCGGATACCTGCTGATGTATGCGGCTGTTCTGCGGTTTTTCTTTTTGTGCTGTTGGGATGACAGCTGCCCTTAGGACCGGCAGGAGCGCACGGAGCCACTGCCTGAACCAGTAGAGCACCGGTACCGTCTCTACCGTTTCCGGATGCCGGTGAGGAGGAAGAACGCCGGTCAGCTGGGAGTGTGCCGGGTGTCCGGGCGGGACGCCGGGACCGGGGGCGCGGGTGTGGTGCCGGCTGCTTTTCGGAGGGCCTGCAGCAGGGTGGCCAGCGAGCCGCCCTTGGGCAGGAACGCGCTGATCCCCGGATTGGTTGTGTCTCCGGCCCGGGTGGCCGGATTGGCGGTGAGCAGCAGGATGCGCATGTCCGGGTCCTGTGCCAGGATCCGCTCGGAGGCTTCCAATCCGGTTCCGTCGCCCAGATCATGGTCCATGATCACCACATCGGGTCTGCGGTCCAGGCACAGCCGGATGCCGGATCGACGCCGGTGGCGTGCCCGACGCAGTCCAGGTCCGGTTCCCGGTTCAGCGCGCTGATGAGCAGCTCGGCGAACCGGGGGTGGTTGTCAACGATGGCAACGCGCGTGGGTCTCACCGGTGCTTCTGTCCTTCACTGCTTCGAGGACCGCAGGTCCCGGGCCGGTATATGGGAAGGCTTCCCGGTCCCTGCCCCTGGGGCGTGAGGCCGGGAAGCCAGCATGCCCACTTTAGGATTGGCCTCCCGGCCGGGACAATCCCCGCCCCGGGCCGGCAGGAGCGCGGATAAACCAGAGGTGATGACACCGGTTGCACCGTCTTCAGCCCGCCGCCGGTACGGCTGAGGATCCGGCCGGGGCTTTTCAGCCTACCCGGTACCGGTAACAACGTAAGGATGCCATTGACTGTGCTCAGCATGCCCATGACAGCCGGGTGCATCGCTCAGGATGAGGCGGCTGTTCGCTCACTGTTCCCGGGCCGCCTTGGCCTCATATGTGGCGGCTGAGGATGGCCTGGCTGACCTCCTTGATGGCGTGGGTGATCCTGATGCCGCGGGGGCAGGC
>NZ_JBNHIC010000103.1:0-6041 GCF_059092905.1 Arthrobacter sp. B0427-1-12
CTGGGCGGGGCCGGGTCGGGTGCCCGGGCTAGGGTTGATCGCGTGGGGGTGCCGGGTCGGGTGGGTGCCTGATCGTCGCTTGGGTGACGGGTCGGGGTGGCCGCTGGCGCGGCCGCCCGGTTGGGCAACGCAGGCCCGACGCCTTTGCCCCGTTCCTCCTGGCTCCCCCTCCTGCCGTGCTCCCTTTCCGCTTCCCCACCCCCGGCTCACCTTCAGGGAATGCGGGATCGAGCCACTGCCGGCCCCTGACCACAGCCAGGCACCCCCCGCCACCTGCACCCCAGCCCAAAGGACAGGCCCCACCGGCCCAAAGCCCCCCCACCCCGCACAGGAACCTTCAAGGCAGAGCCAGAGCGAAGCAAAGACCGCTGACGCTATAGCGTCACCCACCCCACAGGCCCCCAGCCCAAGACAGGCACGAGCACAGCCCACCGGGCCACACCTCCCGCCCCGACAAGAAAATTGCGCCACGCCACCGGATTACCGCGGCTGCGCGCGCCGGGCCTGATGCGAGAGACCTCCCCGCCGGAGACCACCGCACCGCTCTGCAGCCGCAGCTCCTCCACCCCTCCCCTGGGCAACCGGTCCCGGGCGCCTTGCCGAAACCCAGGCACCGCACCCCACTCCTGAACCCCCACTGCCGCCCCCCCCCCTCCGCCGCGCAAAAGAAAAGGGTATGCCCCGCCACCACGGAACATACCCCAGCCTCTACCCCCCCTCACCTACCACGTCTTATACCCGGGGTTATACCCAGTCCTATATCCACTCAGCTACTACCCCATCCACCCAGACACAACAACCTCACGAGCGCCATGCGCCCCCCACGGATACCAACGCCAAGGAACCCAGAGGCCGCCCCCGGCCGCCGCACCGGGCGGTCAGACAGAAACCGCAAAGGCAGACCGGAACACCCAGGTAAGTCCGTTGGCTTAAACTCACTACAAACCACCCCGACACCCAGCCCCGGGATGAGCACGCCCCGAGCCCACCACAGGAGCACAACCAACCATGAGCACCCTCACCGGCTGGTGCATAACCAAAAACTGCGACACCCCCACCAACCGCGGCGGCTGCCCCATCCAAACCACCAACAACCCACCCTGCCCCTGCCACCAAAACACCACCAACCCCCGCCCACACCAACCCACCCCCCACACAACCCGCTAACACCCCGCGGGGCCGGCCACCGCCAGTACAGCCCCGGCCCAGCCAGCACCTGCCGGCCCTAAGGTCTGGCCCAGCGCCAGCCCAGCCCGACCCTTACGTTCGGAATTCCGAACGCAAGACCACTGAAGTCCCAGACACACCAGAAACACCGGCGAACGCAGGAAGCCACCGAGCGACCCCCGCAATGCTCCTGCCCCTGCTCTCCACCTCCCCACGATCAAGGAACACCATTGACCCAGCACTCTTCCACCGTCCACTCCGATCGCCCGATCCGGGTCGGCATCATCGGCGCCTCCACCACCGGCTGGGGACGCATCGCGCACCTGCCCGCCCTGGCGACCATCCCCGGCCTGAAGGTGAGCGCGGTCAGCACCACCCGCCTGAACTCCGCGAAGGCCACCGCCGAGGAGTTCGGCATCCCCGAGGCCTACGACAACCCGGACGAGCTCATCGGCTCGGACGCGGTGGACCTGGTCATCGTCGCCGTGCGCGTGGAGCACCACTACGAGCTGCTGCAGAAGATCCTGGCGGCCGGCAAGCCCGTCTACAGCGAGTGGCCCTCCGGATCCACCCTGGACCAGACCCGCCAGCTGCGCGATGGCTTCACCACCGCCGGGGTGTACGCGGCCACCGGCCTGCAGGCCCGGGCCCGGCCCGAAATCCGCTACCTGCGTGACCTCATCCAGGACGGCTACCTCGGCCGGGTGCTGTCCTCCACGCTCGTGGGCGAGGGCGGACCCTGGGGCGACGTCGTAGACCCGTCCCAGGCCTACCTCCAGGACGACGCCCTCGGCGGGACGATGATGACCATCCCCTTCGGCCACACCATCGACGCGGTGTGCACCGTCCTGGGCGAGTTCGACACCCTGACCGCGATGACCGCGATCCAACAGCCCCTCGTCCGCCTCGCCGGCACCGACCAGACCGTGGAGAAGACCACCCCGGACCAACTACTGCTCTCCGGGCGGCTCGCGGACGGGACCATGGTCTCGGCCCACTACCGCGGCGGCAAAACCGCCGGCACGACCCTGCACTGGGAGATCAACGGCACCGAGGGCACCCTGGTGGTGACCGCCCCGAACGGCAACATCCAACTGAGCCCACTCACCCTCCACGGGGCCACCGCCGGGGCAGCCGAGCTGGAAGAACTCCAGGTGCCCGCCTCCTACATCCACGCCGACACCGCCCTGCCCGCCCTGGCCGCCACAATCGCCGAGACCCTGCTGGTCGTCGAACGCGACCTGCGCTACGACACCCGACTCGCCCCCAGCCTCGACGACGCGGTCACCCGCAAACAGATGCTCGCCGCGCTGCGCCGCGCAGCCGACACCGGCACCATGCAGAACCTCACCTGACCATCCGCCGACCCCCGGCGGCCACACCCGACAACGTCCACGCTTCCGTCGCACCGGCCCCGCCCTGACACCACTCGAGCACTTGAACGGTGTCAGGGCGGATATACCCTCTGTCATTTTCAGGAGCCGACCGCACTCTCAAGCTGGCTATCTTGCGGGTAGTGCCGTCAGCTCCAGCTCCTGCGGCCCCGAAACCCTACCCGCAACCGGTCACCTACCTGCAGGCGGTCGTGGACGTAAATGGAACCGCCCGCGGCTTCAACCACCTGCTCGACGACCAAGGGCCGCCGGGACTTCACCTCCGAGATTCCGGGAACCCGTGGTCGGCGACATCACCTGCCCGCGAACCGGCTAGGCTGGTTGTTCCAGGCCACCATGATCCACCTGCGCACCGGTATGGTCATCCGCCGGGCCATGGACGGCACCTGCGCGTCAGCCTGTGCGCCGCGGCGCTGCGCTGGGCCGCCGCCACGGGCACCCGCCGAGAACGCCGTCGTTTTCGACGACCGCTCCCGCCAAAACTGGTTTGACGGCGGAACCCGGTGAGGTGTTTCCTTTATCTGGGGGTAAACAGCCGTTTACCCCTAGCGACAACCCGCTCCCGGAGGCCCCTCCCGTGCCGCTTCGCTCCGTCCCCGCGTGGGCGACAACCACCGTCCTGGCCCTCTGCGGCATGGTGGTCGCGCTCCAGCAGACCCTCGTGATCCCCTTGCTGCCGGACTTCCCCCGCATCCTGGGTGTCTCGGCCGACGATTCATCCTGGCTGGTCACCGTCACCTTGCTCAGTGCTGCGATCTTCACCCCGATCATTTCCCGCATGGCCGACATGTACGGCAAACGCAAGATGCTGCTGCTGGCCCTGGCGGTCATGAGCCTCGGCTCGCTCGTCGCGGCGATCGGCGGCACGTTCCCGGCACTGATCGCCGGGCGCGCCATGCAGGGCTTCGCCTCCTCTCTGATCCCGGTCGGGATCTCGGTGCTGCGCGACGAACTACCCAAGGAGAAAGTGGCCTCGGCCGTCGCCCTGATGAGCGCCACACTTGGCATCGGCTCGGCGCTGGGAATGCCGTTGTCCGGGCTGCTCTACAACGCTTTCGGGTGGGAGTCGCTGTTCTGGGTCTCAGCAGCGCTCGGTGTCGTGTTCCTCATCGGCGTCCTGCTGCTGGTGAAGGAATCCACACTCACGACTCCCGGGCGCTTCGACATCGCCGGCGCGCTGATCCTCTCGGTCATCCTGACCGCCACCCTGCTGGCCATTTCCAAGGGGTCCAGCTGGGGCTGGACCAGCCCGCTCGTTCTGGGCCTGCTGGCCCTTGCACTGGCCCTGCTCGCGGGCTGGATCCCGCTCCAGCTACGGGTCAACCAGCCCATGGTGGATCTGCGGACCTCTGTAAAACGACCGGTGCTGCTGACCAACATTTCCTCGTTCTTCATCTGCGTGGCGATGTTCGTGAACATGCTCATCACCACCCAGCAATTGCAGATCCCCACCGGGACCGGGTACGCGTTCGGCCTCTCCGTGCTGGTGGCCGGACTCGCGATGGTACCTTCCGGGTTGGCCATGGTCGCCCTGTCCCCCGTCGCCGGGGCCATGCTGAACCGCTGGGGCGGCAAGCCCACCTTGATATTCGGCGCCGCGATCATGGCCGTAACCTATGTGGCCCGGGTCTTCCTGGACAACACGGTGTGGGAGGTCATCGCCGGCGCCACCCTGGTGAACGTCGGGGTTGCCTTCGCCTTCGCCGCCATGCCGACGCTGATCATGAGCGCGGTTCCGATCACTGAAACCGCGTCGGCCAACGGTGTTAATGCGCTCATCCGCTCGATGGGCACCTCCGTGGCCAGTGCCGTCGTCGGGCTGATCCTCTCCACCCTCGTCATCGACTACAACGGGGTTCCGGTCCCGTCCCTGAATGCGCTGCACCTGTCCTTCTGGCTCGCCGCCTTCGCTGCCGTGGTGGGCATTGCCATCGCACTGTTCATCCCCAGCGGCGGCCGCACCCTCAAAGCGGATAACAACGTGCAGGAGACGCTCGTCCACGGGCGCGTTCTCATGCGCGGCACGGGCGGCCCCCAGCGGCCGGCCGTCGTGACCTTCATCCGGGAGGACGGCGTTCCCGGGGACTGGGCCCGAACCGACCACGACGGCTTTTTCACCGCGGCCCTGCCGGGACCAGGCCGCTATGTCGTGGTCGCCAATGCCGGGGGCTGGGCGCCGCGTTCGCAGCTCGTGACCTTTTCCGGCGGCACCACCGAACACGACCTGGAACTGCTGGAGGAACTCTCGCTCGACGGCGTCATCAAGGCCAGCGAAGTCCCGCTGGAGGGGGCACTGGTGACCATCAGCGCCGGCGCCGGGGACTTCGTCGCCGCCACCCGCACCGACACGCACGGCCAGTACACGCTGGCCCTGCCACCTGTCGGGACCTACATCGTCACCGCTGTCTCCCCCAACGGGGAAACAGCCTCCTCAGTTAAGGTCATCCTGCGGGCCCGGACAGAACGGGTCGACATCGAGCTGCCCGCATGACCCGGGGCGATGGCCGAGCGCGCATCCGCCACGCTGCCGCCACCCTGTTCGGCGAACGCGGCTACCACGACGTCACCGTGCGCGAGATCGCCGACGCCGCCAAAGTCTCCCCCGGACTGGTAATCAAACTGTTCGGCTCGAAGGCCGAGCTGTATACCGTCGTCGGCCTGACCGCGGTGCCGCTGGTCGAACTGGACCTGCCCCGGGACCGGCTGGGCCGGGCCCTGGTGCAACAGGTCCTGACCCGCCGCGACGCCGGAGCGAACGAGCCCTGGGCCACCCTGGTCTCGCGGATCCGGCAGTCCCCCACGCCGGAGGCAACCCGACATGACGTCCTGGCCGGGGTGGCGGCCATCATCGGCGACACGACCCCCGACCGGCGCCACGCCGCAGCCGTGGCCTGCCAGCTGGCGGGGCTGGCCGAGGGGATTCGGTTCGCGGGCTATTTCGCCCCGCCGGACATTAATTCCGACGACGTCGTGGACCTCTACGCCGGCGCTGTCCAGCACCAAATCGACCAGGCCGGCTAGTGTGAGATAGCACCGTTCGGCAGGGCCAAGGCCATGAGGGTTCAGGTCCCGTAAGCCGTGCTGTTGCGCGACAGCCTTATCCGAGAACTTATGCGTGGGCCTGATGACGGAGGCTGCCCTAAATTCTGGCCCTGTCCTACCTCGTTTCCATCCTGTTTGGGCATCCTCCACCGCGACACTTTCCCGGGCAGACCTAACGCGACGAAGTCTAGGGGTCACCGCCCCAGCCGAGGTGTCAGTTTCAGAAGCCGCCTACGCTGGATATCAGAAGGCGTCTGCATCGGACAGTCACCCTTCAATTTCGCCCCGAAGATAAATGAAGGCAGCGCTCGAGGGGTCGCCATAGTGCCCGGGAAAAATCAGAATCTTCTATATCTCGTCAAGCCGCGTTCGGGATCGCATTGTCAGGGGCGTGTAGAGCGTTGAGGGTGCGGTAGAGGCGGCGGGCGAGGTAGCGCT
>NZ_JBNHIC010000104.1:0-6024 GCF_059092905.1 Arthrobacter sp. B0427-1-12
TGTCGTTGTCTCTCTGGAGGCCCCCCCCCTCCCCCTCCACGGGAATTTTTGACGAAACCTTAACGCCCCCGGGCCCCGGATTCCCGGGATCAGGCCCCCTCTGCGGTGCTAGCGTTTTCAATCATGTTCACCGGCTGGGCCATCGATACCGCAGCACCGCAGCGGCGCTCCATACATCCCACCCGGCTGATCGCCCTGGGCTTTTTGGGCGCAATCCTGCTGGGCACTTCACTGCTGCTGATCCCGGCCGCCACCGCCACGGGCCAGGGGGCGACGTTCCTCGAAGCCCTGTTCACCGCCACCTCCGCGGTCTGCGTGACCGGGCTGATCGTTGTTGATACCCCCACCTACTGGTCCCCGCTGGGTCAGACCATCATCCTGGGCCTGATCCAGGTCGGCGGGTTCGGCATCATGACCTTCGCCTCCCTGCTGGGCATCATGCTCTCCCGCCGGCTGGGACTCAGCGCCCGGATCTCCGTCTCCGCCGAAACCAAGGCCGAAGGCTTCGGCGACGTTCGGGCCGTCCTGCTCGGCGTGCTCAAGGCAACCGTGCTGATCGAGGCGGCCACCGCCGCCGTACTGACCGCCCGGTTCATGGCCGGCTACGGCAAACCGTTCGGTGAAGCGCTCTGGTACGGGATTTTCCACTCCATTTCCGCGTTCAACAACGCCGGCTTCGCCCTGTATTCGGACAGTCTGATGTCCTTTGTGGCCGATCCGTGGATCATCCTGCCCATCGCCGCGGCCGTGATCCTGGGCGGCCTGGGTTTCCCTGTCCTGATGCAGCTGCGCAGGGAATTCCGGAACCCGCGGCACTGGTCCATGAACACCAAACTGGTCCTGGCCGGCAGCGCCGTGCTGCTGGCCGCCGGCACTGTGTTCTTCCTGGCCGTCGAATGGTCCAACCCGGCCACCCTGGGCGGGCTCGGCTTCGGCGCGAAACTGCTGGCCGGCTTCTTCCAGGCCGTCGTGCCCCGCACCGCCGGCTTCAACAGCCTCGACTACGCGGCCATGGACCCGGTGACCTGGCTGGGAACGGACGTGCTGATGTTCATCGGCGCCTCCCCCGCCGGCACCGGCGGCGGGCTGAAGGTCACCACCTTCGCCGTGCTCTTCTTCATCATGTACACCGAAATGCGCGGCGAGGTGGCCGTGAACATCTTCGGCAAACGCCTCTCCCGCTCCGTCCACCGCCAGGCCATCACCCTGGTCCTGCTGGCCATCGCCGTCATCATCCTCCCCACCATGATCCTGATGCTCATGACCGACTTCGGCCTGGACCGGCTCCTGTTCGAAGTGATCTCCGCCTTCGCCACCGTGGGCCTGTCCACCGGCATCACCGCCCAGCTGCCCGCCGCCGGACAGCTGCTGCTGATCGCCGTCATGTACATCGGCCGCATCGGACCGGTCACCTTCGCCACCGCCCTGGCCCTGCACCAGCACCGGCGGCTCTACGAACTACCCAAGGAGCGACCCCTCATTGGCTAAATCCCTGTTCACCGCCTTCACCTCCTCCAACCAGGACCTCGCCGAAGCCGACTCCGTGGCCGTCATCGGCCTGGGCCGGTTCGGCGCCTCCCTGGCCCTGGAGCTGATGGCCACCGGCACCGAAGTGCTCGGCATCGACAACAGCGCCGACACCGTCCAGGCCCTCAACGGCAAACTTACCCATGTGGTCCGCGCCGACTCCACCAGTGAGGAGGCCCTCCGCCAGCTCTCCGTCCATGAGTTCGAGCGTGCCGTCGTCGCCATCGGCACCGACCTGGAAGCCAGCATCCTCACCACCTCGCTGCTGCTGCGGTTCAACATCAAGATGGTCTGGGCCAAGGCCATCAGCGCCGCCCACGGCCAGATCCTGGAACAGCTCGGAGTCCGGCACGTCGTCTACCCCGAACACGACATGGGCCGCCGGGTCGCCCACCTGGTCCGCGGCGCCATGGAAGATTACGTGGAAGTCGACCCCGGATTCGTTATGATCAAAACCGTGCCCCCGCGCGAAATCATCGGCGTCCCCCTGGCCAACACCAAAATCCGGGACAAATACGGAGTCGCCGTCGTCGCCTACAAGCCGCGCGGACTCGACTGGACCTACCCGATTGCCGACACCGTCATCGAAGAAACCGACACCATCCTGGTCGCCGGCAGCACCCGCGACGCCGAGCAGTTCAGCCAGCTGCACTAACCACCAACCCCTTTCACGCCGGTGACCCCACAATTCAGCACCCGTCCAAGTGCATCGTGGACGCCGATAACAGCGCATATGACATGGCAGCCAGGTTTTTGCGTTAAAAAGGGCGGAGCCGGGAATGTACTCACATTCCCGGCTCCGCCCTTTGCCCTGCGAAAGAGGACATTGTGTTGGTTTCCGGCTATGCCGTCGGGGTTGCCGGCGCCTCGAACCTGTCCTCGAGGAACCTGCCGCGCTTGGTCATCATGGCCGCACCAATGAGCATCAGGATCCCAGTGGATGCGTAGGCGATCAGCGGAACCGTCCAGCCGCCGGTGGCGGAGAAAAGTGCCCCTCCCAGCAGCGGACCCAGGGTGCCGAACAGGTAGCCCACGCCCATCGCGAACCCGGCGATCGCGGCCGAGCCGGCGGCCGTGCGGGTGCGCAGGTTGAACATCGCGATGGCCAGCGGGAACGCTCCGCCACCGATGCCGGTGATGAAGGCCCAGACCGGTGCCGCCTCCGGCGCGGCCATCATGCCGATGTAACCGACGGGTGCAACCACAGAGACCAGGGCGGCCAGCGGGAACGGGTTCTTCAGCTTGGTGGCCAGGATCGGGACGATGAAGGCCATCGGCAGGGTCATGAAGGTGAAGATGGAGAACGCACCCGCGGCGGCTCCCAGGTCCATGCCGGAGTCGGTGAACATGGTCGGCATCCAGGCCAGCATGCCGTAGGTATTCAGCGATGCCATGGCATAGAACAGGGCGGTACCGATGGCCACCGGGCTCCTGACCAGCTGCGCCAGGCCCAGGCGCGGTCCGCCGGCCGAAGCCGCGGCAGCACTGGTTCCGGCGCCGTTCTTCTCCCTGGCCAGCTTGAGCAGCTGGATCAGCCACGGCAGCGCGGCAACGACGGCGAGGATGGCCCACGAGCCAATCGAAACGCGCCAGCCGGCGGCCTCGGCCATCGGCACGGCGGCCATCGCCGGCAGCGTGGCCCCGGCCTGCATCAGCAGCGCGAACACGGTCAGCATCGGCGCCGGACGGTCCGGGAAGTACTTCTTCACCAGCGGCGCGCCCGCGACGTTGCCAAAGCCCATGCCCACCAGAGCCACCACGCTGAGGGCGAAGAACAGCGGAACGCTGTCCGTGAAGGCCCGGCCGGCCGTGCCGGCGGCGGCCAGCAGCATGGCGGTCACGGCCGTCGCCTCTGCCCCGAGCCGGCGGATCAGCAGCGGCGCGATGAAACCCGCGACACCGAAGCTCAGAGTGGGAAGCATGCCCAGGAAGCTGGCGCCGGCCACACCGAAGCCCAGCTCTTCCCGGATCACGGGCAGCAGCGGGGACAGGCCGGTCACCGCATGGCGCAGGGAGATGCCCAGCAGCACCACGCCGATGATCAGCAGGACCCGGCCCCGCCACAGGGAGGCGGGCCGCTCCGGTGCGGCTCCGCCCGGCGCCCCGGGTTCCCGGGTGCCGGCCGCGGGGTTTTCGACTTGGGCGGTGGACATTACACAGCCGCCTTGGAGTCCCCGTCGATGGGGAACATCTGGCCGGAAATGGTGCGCGCGTGCGGTCCGGCCAGGAACTTCACCAGCGCGGCAATGTCATCGGGGTTGATGAACTGCTTGACCGACTGGTTGGCCATGGCACTGTCGATCTCCTCCTGCACGGTGCGGCCGGAGACGGCGGCGCGGCCTTCGAACACGCTCATGATCCGCGGACCGTCCACGGCACCGGGATGGATGGTGTTGGAGGTGATGCCGAACGGGCCCAGCTCCATCGCCAGCGTCTTGGCGAAGCCGACCAGGCCCCACTTGGTGGTCGAGTACGCCACCCGGTTGGGGTAGCCGAAGCGGCCGGCCAGCGAGGACATCGTAATGATCGACGCGGCCCCCGACTCCTTGAGCAGCGGAATGGCGTTCCGGGTCACGTTGAAGGTGCCGTTCAGGTTGACATTGACGACGGCGGCCCAGGCAGCCGGGTCGTAGTCCTCCACCGGGGCGGTGGGGCCGGCGATGCCGGCATTATTGACCAGCACGTCCAGCCCGCCGAGGTTCTTCGCCACGTCCTGGAAAAGGAAGTCGACGTCCGCCGGCGAACTGACATCGCCGACCGTGCCGGTGATGTTTTCGTTGGCGCCGGTGACGGCGGCGACCGCCTCGGCATTGATGTCGGCGATGTGGACGCGTGCCCCATCGGCTGCGAAGGCCTTGGCGATGGCCAGGCCGATTCCGTTTGCTCCGGCGGTAACCAGTACCCGCTGTGACATGGTCTTGCTCCTTGTGTTGATTGTCAGGCGGGGGACAGAGGCGGGTGAGCCTGTTTGCTCCCTCGTCGGTGTTCCCAATGCATTTTTGATGCATATGCATCTATATTGCAGCAGTTTTGTTGATGCGTCAACTAACGTGATGCAATAGGCAACCTGCGCTCCGGCCCACCCCTCCTTGCCGCCGTCGCTCGTAGAGATGGTTTTCCAGCGCGTACGGCCCGGGGCCAGGCAAGATCACCGACCGCCAAGCGCAGCCTCGTGTTCTGCGGTCCCTGTGCCGAAGACCACCGGCCCATCCGCTTTGAGCCGACCAGGGGCGAGCTGCCGCATGCTCGTCAGGCTCTTCAACGAATTGCTCGGCAGACAGCCAACGTCGATAACAGGCGCATTTGTATACGTCCAATGCGTTCCTTGCCGGCTTCCTTCACCCGGTGTGTTCGTTGGGCCAGGATTGAAGGTTGCCGCTTCGCCCTGCCGACGCTGATTGCAGGGCTGCAGGCTCGGTCTGCGAGACTTGGAGGCGGCCGGATTGTTCCGGCGCGAGGCAGTCGCTCAGTGCAGTTGGAGAACTCTATAGATGGAGAAGCAAACGCCGTATGCGTTTCCCCGCAGGGCCCACGTCTTCGTGGACGAGTCGAAGGCCAAGGGGTACTACATCGCCGCGGCGGTCGTTTCCCCGGCGGAAGTCAGCGCGTCCCGAGCCGTCATCGCCGGCCTTCGCCACAGGAACTCCACGTCAGTTCACTTCAAGAACGAACGGGATGCACACCGGCTGGCCTTCCTGAAAGGGGCAGCAACGACCGGAGTGCAGACGGTCGTGTACGTGATGAAAGGCCAGCCGGACAAAATCGCCCGACCGGCCTGCCTCGAAGCCCTGATCGGCGACCTGTGCACCCACGCCGCCGGCCGCCTCATCATCGAACAGGACGATTCACTGGCCGCCGCCGACCGGCGCATCATCGCCGCCCAACTGCGGGAAAACAAATACAAAGACCTGGTGTATGCACATCAGAAGCGCCAGGAAGAGCCCCTGCTCTGGGTCAGTGACGCCGTTGCATGGTGCTACCAAAAGGGCGGACCGTGGATCCGGCACGCCGATCCGCTGGTAGCGGACGTACGGATGCTTTAAATGCGCAAGCCTGGCTCGTCATACCATCCGGAAGACTGCCAGGCTAACTTCTCAGAGCTACTGCTCCTCGCGCCATTCAGTTTACAGAACACCACCCCCGGCCACAACAACACACCCCTGCCGCCCCCATCCATGAACCTGGACCACGGGCCTCGCTCCGCATAACGGCTAAGGCGGGAACACCGATAACAGCGCCTATGACGGCAGTTCATCTGCTGGAGGTTTCACTGAGTCCGACCGTTGATCATTCACGGCGCCGGACCCGTTGGCGGTGAGCAGTTGCAGACCTTCGGAAATGGTGCGGCCACAGGTGCGACGGCTGGCGGCACTGACCGTGCCCGAAAGGGGCTTTGACGCGCGCTTCATCAGGGCTGGGTAAGGTGCGGGTGCTTCCCCGCCCCGCACGAGGTCCGGACCCCGGTACACGCCCGTCCTCTCATCGGGAAGCTGCTGC
>NZ_JBNHIC010000105.1:0-5951 GCF_059092905.1 Arthrobacter sp. B0427-1-12
CCCCCCCCCCCCCCCCCCACCGCCGCTGAACGACCCGCGGGTTCCTGATGGAACCCGCGGGTTTTTCGTTTCCACCGGTCGGGACGGTGACGGCACGCCACAAGGTATCCCCAAGTGGAATACCTAGAGTGAAAGTGTGAATGCTCGGGAAAGTCACTGGCGCCGCCGGCTGCGGGCGGAACTGCATACAGTCAGGAGCCGGGTCCTGTTTGCCCTCTTGGGCTTCATGGCCGCGGGGCTGCTGGTGGCCGGCGCAACCACGCATGCGCTGCAGCTGCAGCATCTCAATGACCGGGTATCGCAGGAGCTGGGCCAGCACGGCGACGCCCTGCGGGCGCTGGCGGACGCAGGCGCCGACCACGCGCCGGACCAGCCCTTTGCCTCCGTCCACGACCTGTTCACCGCTTTCCTGCAGGGCGGGGCACCGGGCGGTTACGAGTCCGTCGCCACCATGATCGACGGGGAAATCGCGCTGGTCCCGCCGGGCCAGCAGAAGACCAACCTGAACACCGAACAGGTCCTCACCGCCGTCAATGACTCCTTCCGGCCCGGTGTGATTACCTTCCGTGACATCGAAGTAGACGGCTCCGCGGTCCGGCTGGCCATGATCTCTGTCAACGTCGGCGCGGACCCGTCGCAGGGCATCCTGCTGGTCTCGAACGCCATCGGAGAGCAGCGGGCACAGATCTTCGATTCCCTGGGGCACTTCACCGTTATTTCGCTGGCCACCTTGCTGTGTGCCGGCGTCGTTGGTTTCCTGGTGACCGGGCGGCTGCTGGTGCCGGTCAAGCGCCTGCGCGAAGCAACAGAGGCGGCAACCTTCGATGACCTGACCATGCGAGTGGACATCCCGGACGGCAGCGACGACCTTACGCTGCTGGCACAGAACTTCAACCACATGCTGGAACGGCTCGAGGCCGGATCGACCAGCAGGCGGCAGTTCGTGGACGACGTCGGCCACGAACTGCGCACACCGCTGACCATCATCCGCGGCTACATGGAACTGGTGGACCCGCAGGATCCGGCGGACGTTGAGCAGACCCGCGAGGTGCTGCTGGACGAAATGGACCGGATGCAGCGGCTGGTCGATGACCTGCTCATCCTGGCCAAGACCGGCCGGCCGGACTTCGTGCGCCCGGAATGGGTGGAGGTCGGTCCGTTCGTCGAATCGGTCATGGACCGGGTGAAGGTGCTGGGGCCGCGGAACTGGCACCTGGACCGGACGGCATCGGGCCGGATCTGGGCTGACCGCCAGCGTTTGACGCAGGCGATCGAGCAGTTGGCCGCCAACGCCGTCAAGTTTGGAGCGGAAGGGGATACCGTGGCCATCGGCGCCAGCTGGGCGCCTGAGGGGCGCACGCTGCAGCTATGGGTGCGGGACACCGGTCGCGGCATTCCGCTCGAGGACCAGCAGCGCATTTTCGAACGATTCAACCGGGGCGTCGGGGAGACAGTGGTCGAAGGAACGGGTCTGGGCCTGCCGATCGTCAAGGCCATAGCCGAAGCACACGGCGGCCGTGTCACCCTCGACTCAGCCGTCGGCGACGGCGCAACATTTACCCTCTGCCTGCCGGAGAGCTATCCCGGGGCCGGGCCCATAGAACCGGAGCCGGCGGGTAGGACCACACCCCAGCTGCAGATCGCGGGAGGAACATCATGACGCGGATCCTGATTGCGGAAGATGAGGCGCGCATCGCCACCTTCCTGAAGAAGGGACTGACGACGGCGGGTTACACCGCCACGGTGGTCGGTGACGGCGTGAGCGCCGTGGACTACGCCAGTTCAGGCGAATTCGACCTGCTGATCCTGGACGTCGGACTCCCGCGGATGGACGGTATGACGGTGCTGTTCACGCTCCGTTCCATGCGGTCCACGCTGCCGGTGATCATGGTGACCGCCCGGGACTCCGTGCAGGACACCGTTTCCGCACTCGACGGCGGAGCGGATGACTACATTCCCAAGCCTTTCCGGTTCGAGGAACTGCTGTCCCGCGTGCGGCTGCGCCTGCGGGCCCAGTCCGCGGAGGCAGCACGGCCTCCGCTGAGCTGCGGCGGCCTCAGCCTGGACATCGACACCCGGTGCGCGACCGTGGACGGGGAAGTGGTGGAGCTCTCTGCACGCGAGTTCGCCATGGCCCGGACCTTCGTCGAAAACGCCGGCCAGGTCCTCACCCGCGATCAGCTGCTGAGCCGGATCTGGGGCTACGACTTCGACGGATCGTCCAACGTGGTGGATGTCTATGTACGGTACCTGCGGAACAAGCTGGGGGCCGAACGCTTCCTGACCGTCAGGGGAGCCGGCTACCGGCTGGTCAACGTCGTCCACGATGAGGCTGAACCGCAGCGCGCTTGATGAGAAAAGTTTCACGGGCTTCTCATGGTGATCTCACTCATAGCGCCGACAGTGGAGCTATCAAGATCCTTTGAGGGCTACCGACACTCCCCAGCGGACAGTCAGCCTAGCGGATCCAAGACATTGAAGGATGTGTAGGCAATGAAAAAGATTCTTTGGTCACTGATGGGTCTGCTGGTCATCGGCGTTGCAAGCGTGATGATCTGGAGCCAGGCCAATGCCGCCAGCCCGTCGCAGATGGACGATGCGGGTGTCACCGTCGAGGAAAGCGCCGGTGAGGTCGACGACCAGCTGGCAGCCGAAGAGGAAACGGAGGCGGAAATCCAACCGCCCGCCGAGGTCAAGGCCGAGGACGTTCCGCCGGCCGAGACCGAGACTGAATCCGAAGGGCCCGACGACACACCGGCGCAGGCCGTTCCCGAGACCGTGGCTCCGCAGCCGGTCGCCCCGGCACCTGCACCCGTCCAGGTTCCCGCACCCGTTCCCGCGCCGGTTGTTATTCCGGCTCCGGCGGTTGTCCCCTTCGACGATAAAGGCGGGCAGCGGATCGGCGGCGGGCACGGAGCGGACGACTTCGGTTTCGACGACAACGGCGGCGACCGGGCCGGCGGCGGGCACGGAGCGGACGACTTTGGCTTCGACGACAACGGCGGCGACCGGGCCGACGACTTCGACGATCACCCCAGCGGACTCGATGACTTCGGCATCGACGACCACTGAGAACCGGCGTATCCCGGTCACCCTGCGGGATTGATATTCATCACATTGACCTCCTGTAATCAGAACAGAATCGGCCCTCTGGCCCCTTGGAACGGGGCACAGAGGGCCGATTTGTTTTTCCGGCGGAAGTGCTGGTAATGTATTCACTCGTTGCCCCGATAGCTCAGTGGTAGAGCGCCATCTTGGTAAGATGGAGGTCCCGGGATCGATTCCCGGTCGGGGCTCTCAATGGGAGGGCCCGCGCAGTGTCGAAAGGCGCGGCGCGGGCACACTCATTATGGCGGTGTAGCTCAGTTGGTTAGAGCGCACGACTCATAATCGTGAGGTCGGGAGATCGAGCCTCCCCACCGCTACAGCAAAGGGCAGGCCAGAAGCGCATTCGCTTCCGGACCTGCCCTTTCTTTGTTTACCGGGCGCGATGGGGGCGCGAAAAGTTTCTTGGCCCGCCGCAGCTCCCGTCCCGGGGTCCATCTCCACTAGCCGTGGGTGGTGGAGACTGGGATGGAGAAGGGGCCCCGCCGCAAAACCGGCGAGACCCCTTCGTGGCTCATGGCTTGCTATGCCTTCCTTCAAGCGCCTCGGTTGGTTCCGTCCATCTTCTCCGCCGCACGGGTTGCGTAATCGGCGTGGCTACCCGTGTACACGTTGGTTGTGGCCAAATCGGCATGACCGAGTATCGACCGGACATCGTGGACCGCGAGCCCTGTTCCAGCATGGTAACGGCAGCGGTATGTCGTCCGCCGGTTCGATCAGTTCCGGCCCGTTGTTGCGCACGGAGTTGGCGCGGTCGCTGACCGTGACAGGCACCAGCTCCGGCTCGGGCATGGCGTCGAGCAGCCCGGCGACGTCGGCCTTGGCCGTGGTCTTCGGGTCCAGCCAGTCGGCCTGCAGGTCTTCGGGGACGATGACCGGGGTCCTGTCATGGATATGGCCAAGTGAATCTTGGGCGCTGGTGGTGATGATGGTGCAGGTGGCCAGCCACTTGTTCGGATGATCGTCTGGCAGGGACGGATCCGGCCAGAACTCATACAGCCCCGCAAATGCCAGCAGACCGCCGTCCTTCGGCCGCAGGTAGGTCGGGACCTTCCCGTCCGCGGTCTTCATCCACTCGTAGTAGCCCTCCGCCGGCACCAGGGCCCGGGTCAGCTCACCGGTCTCCGGATCCAACCGCTCGAGAACCAGGCGCACCTTCTGCGTCGGGGCCACATTCCAGGACGGCGCAGGTCCGTCCCCGCCGCCTCATCGGCGCTGAAGGCCGAGACCAGATCCCCGGCGGCCTTCGACATCACATCGCGTCCGCACATGGCCCCGATTCTCCACCACAGCCGGCAGCCGACCAAGCGCGGGGGAATGTACGGCGCGGTTTAAACGGCCAGGCCGCCGGATCAATACGCTGATCGCGGCGGCCTGGCCGATGGCTGTTCTCCCAGGAACAGCCCGTAAAGGTGGCTGGATCCATTCCCCAGAACGTTTCCAGCTGGTCCGTCGAGCGGGTCCCCCAACCCGGTTCGTTGAACCCTCTGATGAAAGGTTCCCATGTGGGCGTTCGGCCTGCCTAGGCTGTGCCCTACCTGAATTTCACCCCGTCAACATCTCCAAGTAGAGGCTGCTGGTTAATAAGCGGGGCTGCGGAGGCCCGGGCCCCGTACGGCTGGGGATGCCGCCGGATGGCGTTTCCTGCCCGGCCTGCACAGTGCCGATGACGGTTCCAAAAGTGCGGTCTCCTGCGGCTGCATCCAGGCAGTGGAACCGCGTTTAGCGGTCGTTTTCCAAGGCATTAGTCCCTGCGCGGGGATGCCGGGTATTATCCCCTTGCCAGCATCAGGTTTGCGGGAAGGCTGGCAGGGCAGCCCCTCCCGCTGGCGGCGGCCATCGTGCGTCCGTTGGCCGAAGGCGTGCAGGAACACGGCTCCGGCCGGCTTTTCGGGGCCGGGGTGAAGGCCTGCCGCTTCGTCGTGGATCTGTTCCATTTCCCTGTCGAGGAGGTTCCAGGAAGTCCAGCTCGCCGGAGGCGATCGAGGCAATGATGGTGCTGAATTTTTGGGCAAGGGTTTGGCCAGGCATGGAGGCCGGTCCTTGTCGGCGCCTCGTACCGGGGCGGGCTGCCGCGGCCGGCGGAGGCAGTGTTTTGAACGAGACGGGGCGTGGCGACGGAGAGTTCGCTGGCAAAGCGGACCAGCATTGAGCCGAGGGCTTCCCTGTCTTCCTGTGACCAGGTGGAGAGTATGTCATCGAAGGCTACCGCGCCGGCCGCGCCGATCCGGTGCTGCAGTTCAGTCCCGGCGGCGGATGTGCCCAGCAGGGTGGCGCGGCGATCGGCCGGGTCCGGTGGGCGGTCGATCAGGCCCTTGGCTTCGAGGCGGCGGACCTGCGGGGTCATGGTGGATTTATTTACGCCCCACTGCGCGGCCAGGTCCGGAAGCCTCATCGGACCGTTCCTGGTCAGATACTCCAGCAGCGCGTATCGGTGGGTGAGAGGTCCGCGGCCGCGGGGCCGAAGACGTACCGGCGGATTTTGCTCCTGCCGGCCCACTGGGGCAGCAGGGCAAAACCTTCACGCACCTGAACCACCGGTGTGAGCAAACGCACCCCGGGCGGCGCCAATTAGCAGCCCAGATCGGGTGTCTCTGCCGCACCGGGCAGGATGGAAACTCTTCAACAGCGACGTCCTCGATCAGCAGGAGGTGTGTCTGCTCAGCGTCTGTGAGTTCCAGGGCGTGGAAGTTCCAACCGGAGGGTTTGTACCCGGAACGCCGGTCCGGGCGCCGGAGGCGCCCGGCGCGTCTGTCAGGGGCGGGACCGGCCGATTTTCCTGATCTGGCTCAGCGGCAGGCCGGAGGCTGCGGCCAGTTCCCGCGGCGGGATTCCCTGGGCCAGCC
>NZ_JBNHIC010000106.1:0-5609 GCF_059092905.1 Arthrobacter sp. B0427-1-12
TGTGCCTGTTGTTTGAGAACTCAATAGTGTGCCAAGTTTGTTGATACCAAATGTTTTGTTTGGTTGATTTGGCTGTGATGCGCCGCGTTCGCGGTGTGTTGCGGTTTTTTTGGCCTTGATCGGATTTAGTGCAGTGCTGTTGCCCGTTTTCCCGGGTGGTGGTGCTGTGTTTGTAAGTTTTTACGGAGAGTTTGATCCTGGCTCAGGATGAACGCTGGCGGCGTGCTTAACACATGCAAGTCGAACGATGAACCCCTTCGGGGGGGATTAGTGGCGAACGGGTGAGTAACACGTGAGTAACCTGCCCTTGACTCTGGGATAAGCCTGGGAAACCGGGTCTAATACCGGATACGACTGTTCACCGCATGGTGGGTGGTGGAAAGATTTATCGGTTTTGGATGGACTCGCGGCCTATCAGCTGGTTGGTGGGGTAATGGCCTACCAAGGCGACGACGGGTAGCCGGCCTGAGAGGGTGACCGGCCACACTGGGACTGAGACACGGCCCAGACTCCTACGGGAGGCAGCAGTGGGGAATATTGCACAATGGGCGCAAGCCTGATGCAGCGACGCCGCGTGAGGGATGACGGCCTTCGGGTTGTAAACCTCTTTCAGCAGGGAAGAAGCGCAAGTGACGGTACCTGCAGAAGAAGCGCCGGCTAACTACGTGCCAGCAGCCGCGGTAATACGTAGGGCGCAAGCGTTATCCGGAATTATTGGGCGTAAAGAGCTCGTAGGCGGTTTGTCGCGTCTGCTGTGAAAGCCCGGGGCTCAACCCCGGGTCTGCAGTGGGTACGGGCAGACTGGAGTGCAGTAGGGGAGACCGGAATTCCTGGTGTAGCGGTGAAATGCGCAGATATCAGGAGGAACACCGATGGCGAAGGCAGGTCTCTGGGCTGTAACTGACGCTGAGGAGCGAAAGCATGGGGAGCGAACAGGATTAGATACCCTGGTAGTCCATGCCGTAAACGTTGGGCACTAGGTGTGGGGGACATTCCACGTTTTCCGCGCCGTAGCTAACGCATTAAGTGCCCCGCCTGGGGAGTACGGCCGCAAGGCTAAAACTCAAAGGAATTGACGGGGGCCCGCACAAGCGGCGGAGCATGCGGATTAATTCGATGCAACGCGAAGAACCTTACCAAGGCTTGACATGGGCCGGACCGGGCTGGAAACAGTCCTTCCCTTCGGGGCCGGTTTACAGGTGGTGCATGGTTGTCGTCAGCTCGTGTCGTGAGATGTTGGGTTAAGTCCCGCAACGAGCGCAACCCTCGTTCCATGTTGCCAGCACGTGATGGTGGGGACTCATGGGAGACTGCCGGGGTCAACTCGGAGGAAGGTGGGGACGACGTCAAATCATCATGCCCCTTATGTCTTGGGCTTCACGCATGCTACAATGGCCGGTACAATGGGTTGCGATACTGTGAGGTGGAGCTAATCCCAAAAAGCCGGTCTCAGTTCGGATTGAGGTCTGCAACTCGACCTCATGAAGTCGGAGTCGCTAGTAATCGCAGATCAGCAACGCTGCGGTGAATACGTTCCCGGGCCTTGTACACACCGCCCGTCAAGTCACGAAAGTTGGTAACACCCGAAGCCGGTGGCCCAACCCGTAAGGGGGGGAGCCGTCGAAGGTGGGACCGGCGATTGGGACTAAGTCGTAACAAGGTAGCCGTACCGGAAGGTGCGGCTGGATCACCTCCTTTCTAAGGAGCGCCTCGGATCCGGGGCCGTCCACAGCGGCGGCCGGCGGGGTCCGCAGGGGATGCCCACTGCGCAGGCGTTTGTTCTGCGGTGGGTGCTCACGGGTGGAATATCAATGGACAGGTTCTTCCGGTTTCCGGTGTTTTTTCCCAGTACGGTTCCGCTTCGGCGGTGCCTGGAACGGAAGGGGCGCCCGGTGCGGGGGTTTCCGTTTGGCACACTGTTGGGTCCTGAGGCAACAGGACTGTTTTTCCGGTGACGGAGGACGGCGGGCACCGGTTGGTGTCCGGCTGTTGTTCCCGCCCCCGGTCCGGGTGTTCCGCGTGCAGCGGGGTGTGCCGGTTCCGGGGTGACGGGGTTGTTGTTTGAGAACTGCATAGTGGACGCGAGCATCTTATAAAGAAGCAATTTTGATGAACCTGGTTCCGGTTTTTTCCGGATCCTGGTTCTCTCGATGTGTTTTTTGATCTTTTGTGGTCAAGTTTTTAAGAGCACACGGTGGATGCCTTGGCATCAGGAGCCGATGAAGGACGTGGGAATCTGCGATAAGCCTGGGGGAGTCGATAACCGGACCGTGAGCCCAGGATGTCCGAATGGGGAAACCCCGCCGCATGTTATGTGCGGTGACCGGCGGCTGAACACATAGGCCGTTCGGGGGGAACGTGGGGAAGTGAAACATCTCAGTACCCACAGGAAGAGAAAACAACAGTGATTCCGTCAGTAGTGGCGAGCGAACGCGGATGATGGCTAAACCGTTTCCATGTGTGATAGCCGGCGGGCGTTGCATGGGCGGGGTTGTGGGACTTTCCATTCTGTCTCTGCCGGGACAGTGGGGTGAGCGCGGGCGTATAGGTGAACCGGTTTGAAAGCCGGACCGAAGAGGGTGTCAGTCCCGTAACCGTAATGCGTGCCGCCGCCCGGGAAGTATCCCAAGTAGTACGGGGCCCGAGAAATCCCGTGCGAATCTGCCAGGACCACCTGGTAAGCCTGAATACTACCTGATGACCGATAGCGGACAAGTACCGTGAGGGAAAGGTGAAAAGTACCCCGGGAGGGGAGTGAAACAGTACCTGAAACCGTGTGCTTACAATCCGTCGGAGCAGTCTTGTTACTGTGACGGCGTGCCTTTTGAAGAATGAGCCTGCGAGTTAGTGTTACGTCGCGAGGTTAACCCGTGTGGGGCAGCCGTAGCGAAAGCGAGTCTGAACAGGGCGAGTCAGTGGCGTGATCTAGACCCGAAGCGGAGTGATCTACCCATGGCCAGGTTGAAGCGACGGTAAGACGTCGTGGAGGACCGAACCCACTTCAGTTGAAAATGGAGGGGATGAGCTGTGGGTAGGGGTGAAAGGCCAATCAAACTCCGTGATAGCTGGTTCTCCCCGAAATGCATTTAGGTGCAGCGTTGCGTGTTTCTTGCCGGAGGTAGAGCTACTGGATGGCCGATGGGCCCTACAAGGTTACTGACGTCAGCCAAACTCCGAATGCCGGTAAGTCAGAGCGCAGCAGTGAGACTGTGGGGGATAAGCTTCATAGTCGAGAGGGAAACAGCCCAGACCACCAACTAAGGCCCCTAAGCGTGTGCTAAGTGGAAAAGGATGTGGAGTTGCCCAGACAACCAGGAGGTTGGCTTAGAAGCAGCCACCCTTGAAAGAGTGCGTAATAGCTCACTGGTCAAGTGATTCCGCGCCGACAATGTAGCGGGGCTCAAGTACACCGCCGAAGTTGTGGCATTCACGCATTACCTCAGCCTTCGTGGTTCAGGGGCGTGGATGGGTAGGGGAGCGTCGTGCTGCCGGTGAAGCCGCGGTGGAAACCAGCGGTGGAGGCTGCACGAGTGAGAATGCAGGCATGAGTAGCGAAAGACGGGTGGGAAACCCGTCCGCCGAATGATCAAGGGTTCCAGGGTCAAGCTAATCTGCCCTGGGTAAGTCGGGACCTAAGGCGAGGCCGACAGGCGTAGTCGATGGACAACGGGTTGATATTCCCGTACCGGCGAAGAACCGCCCATGCCAAGCCCGGGATACTAACCGCCCGAGCCGTGCCGTGATCCTTCGGGAGAGCGGGACGGTAAGCGCGGGACCAGCCCGGAGGCGGCAAGCGTATTAACAGGTGTGACGCAGGAAGGTAGCCGGGCCGGGCGATGGTTGCCCCGGTCCAAGGGTGTAGGGCGAACGGCAGGCAAATCCGCCGTTCACGAGCCTGAGACCCGACGGGACCCCCGTTACGGGGGGATCCGGTGATCCTATGCTGCCAAGAAAAGCATCGGCGCGAGGTTCCAGCCGCCCGTACCCCAAACCGACACAGGTGATCAGGTAGAGAATACCAAGGCGATCGAGAGAATTATGGTTAAGGAACTCGGCAAAATGCCCCCGTAACTTCGGGAGAAGGGGGGCCCCAACCGTGAACGGCACACGCTGCCGGGAGCGGATCGGGGCCGCAGAGACCAGGGGGAAGCGACTGTTTACTAAAAACACAGGTCCGTGCGAAGTCGCAAGACGATGTATACGGACTGACTCCTGCCCGGTGCTGGAAGGTTAAGAGGACCGGTCAGCCGCAAGGTGAAGCCGGGAATTTAAGCCCCAGTAAACGGCGGTGGTAACTATAACCATCCTAAGGTAGCGAAATTCCTTGTCGGGTAAGTTCCGACCTGCACGAATGGAGTAACGACTTCCCCGCTGTCTCAACCATAAACTCGGCGAAATTGCACTACGAGTAAAGATGCTCGTTACGCGCAGCAGGACGGAAAGACCCCGAGACCTTTACTATAGTTTGGTATTGGTGTTCGGTGTGGCTTGTGTAGGATAGGTGGGAGACTGTGAAACCGGCACGCCAGTGCCGGCGGAGTCATCGTTGAAATACCACTCTGGTCACTCTGGATATCTAACTTCGGCCCGTAATCCGGGTCAGGGACAGTGCCTGATGGGTAGTTTAACTGGGGCGGTTGCCTCCTAAAGAGTAACGGAGGCGCCCAAAGGTTCCCTCAGCCTGGTTGGCAATCAGGTGTCGAGTGTAAGTGCACAAGGGAGCTTGACTGTGAGAGAGACATCTCAAGCAGGGACGAAAGTCGGGACTAGTGATCCGGCGGCACATTGTGGAATGGCCGTCGCTCAACGGATAAAAGGTACCTCGGGGATAACAGGCTGATCTTGCCCAAGAGTCCATATCGACGGCATGGTTTGGCACCTCGATGTCGGCTCGTCGCATCCTGGGGCTGGAGTAGGTCCCAAGGGTTGGGCTGTTCGCCCATTAAAGCGGTACGCGAGCTGGGTTTAGAACGTCGTGAGACAGTTCGGTCCCTATCCGCTGCGCGCGCAGGAAATTTGAGAAGGGCTGTCCTTAGTACGAGAGGACCGGGACGGACGAACCTCTGGTGTGTCAGTTGTACTGCCAAGTGCACCGCTGATTAGCTACGTTCGGATGGGATAACCGCTGAAAGCATCTAAGCGGGAAGCCCGCTTCAAGATGAGATTTCCATCCCCTCGTGGGGAGAGGCCCCCAGCCAGACCACTGGGTTGATAGGCCGGATGTGGAAGCGGGGACCAAAGACCCGTGAAGCTGACCGGTACTAATAGGCCGACAACTTACACCACAAAACACACACGAAATGCTCTGCGTCCACTATGCGGTTCCCGAACCACAACCCCGGTTTGCGAACCATAACTGAATAGCCAGCCACACCAGGCTGTAACACAGACTCACCCACCCCCGCGGGGGACCGGGCTGAAAAGGGTTACGGCGGTCATAGCGTGGGGGAAACGCCCGGTCCCATTCCGAACCCGGAAGCTAAGACCCACAGCGCCGATGGTACTGCACCCGGGAGGGTGTGGGAGAGTAGGACACCGCCGGACACACCGTAACAGGGCCAGGCCCCGCCGACGACGGCGGGGCCTGACCCCTTTAACACCACCCCACC
>NZ_JBNHIC010000107.1:0-5418 GCF_059092905.1 Arthrobacter sp. B0427-1-12
GCCAAGCGGTGGCTGCTGGGCACCCATCAGGGCTCGGTGGACGCGGCGCACCTGCAGAGCTACCTGAACGAGTTCACCTTCCGCTTCAACCGGCGCCTTCCGCTTCAACCGGCGCCGTTCGACCAGCCGCGGCATGGTCTTCTGCCGCGTCCTCGAACTCGCCGTCGGACCCCGTCCGGTGCGCTACCGCGACCTGGTCGCCGACCCTCAGCCCAAGACCACCCGGCCTGTCACCCCCGGGACCGGCGGTTATCCACCGAGCCTGGACCGTCCCCGGGCAGCCCATCCCTGGCGTTCCACTGACCGCGACGGTCCGGTCAGCTAAATACCCCTGACAGCGCATATGACGGTTGTTTTCCGGCGAGCAGATTCAGATTCGGATACCGGCCACCAGTGACGCGCGGATCCGCTTCCGCCCGCATCCGGGTACCGGCGGCACATCATCCGGGGCACAGGCACGGGCCGCAGGGGCAGAGCCGCGGCCGCCGTGCGCGCGTCGGGCAGGGCAGCGGTACCGCTTCTTCTTCCGGCATGGCTGTAGAATGTCCAATCGATGGAGTTATACGGGGGTGGCTGGTCCTGGCCGCCGGGGATGAACGGCCCCGGGGCCGGGAACCTGCCCCGGGCACGCGGGCATGTTTCCTGAGGGGTTGCAAAGATGAATCTCGCCGAAGCGGTCAGGGACTGGAACCAGCGCGCCCTGGTTGGCGCCATCGTAGACCTGCAGCACCGGTCAGGATTTGTCCGGGAGGCGGGGCGGGTAGAGGCCGTGCACGGGGACAGTTCCGTGACCGTCCGGTTCAGCGGTGCCTCTTTGGAACGCTACCGGAAGACGGACTGGGCCATGGTCCTGAAGATCGGCCGGCAGGCACCCTAGAGGGGCCCGGGCAGGGGGCCGGTGGACCCCCGGATCCCCCACCAGCCAGTCCCGCCTGCCCCCAGCGCGTGCGGTGCGGTGACGAGGGAGGGCCTCGGCACCGCATGAGGTTCCCGCTGGTTAACTACCCTCCCCTGCTACCCGTCATGTAGATGCATGAAAACGAGTAGCAAAGGTACTAGGCAGTAACAGCTGCCGGTGTCATCCTTTTATCAGAAGGTTCGACGAACCGGGTTGGGGGACCCGGCCGGAGGACCGGGCAGGAAGCGTTTTGGGGGAAATGCACCGGCCATCGGCCAGGCCGCCGGGATCAAGCAGTGGATCCGGCGGCCTGGCCGTTTAAGAAGCGCCGGCAGGCCTGGGCGGGCTTGCCGGAAAGCCGCAGCACCCTCCGGCGGCAGTGACACCGTCGCCGAGTCCTTCCGCGGCACCGGTGATCCTGTCCCCGAGTCCGGAGAACCCGTTTAGCAGCGGACCGGCGATGGGAGAGCCGGCAAAACCGCCGGCGACCCCTGCTAGGAACCCGGGGCCCAGACCACCAGCCGCTCCCGCGGCGAGTGCGGCACCTGGGCCGCGTCCCCGGCCGCCCTCGGTTCCGGAACCAAGGATCTTCTCCATGAATCCAGGCCTCGACATCTCTGCCCGTGTCGCCGACCTGGCCAAATCGCCCGGAGCGTCCGAACGGGGACGCTCGGACATGGGCAATTGATTGTTCAACCCGTCCTGCAGCGTCGCCCGTTGCGGCGGGCCCAGCCGGCCGAAAGCCTCGGCATGCGCCCTTTCCATGTCTTCCGGCGGTGCCGTGCGCAACATGTACTTGTACTTAACGATCGCGTCGCGGTCCGCATTCGTGCCCCGACCATCACCCGGGATCGGCTTGCCCCTGCCTGGCGGCTCGCCGTTGTGCTGGCCGCCGGCGGAAGGATAGGGCCGCGTGTACCCGTTGTCCTGCCCGTAGCCGGCATTGCTGCGGTAGCCGTCGACGCTGCGCTGCTGACCGGTACGCCCGGACAGTTGTTCCTTCGCATTAGTCAACGGCCATTTTCTTGCCCTTCTGAACCAGCTTGTCGAACATTCCCACGTCGCGCTCCTTGCTTCTTGGGCTCATCGGCGGAATCATCGGGCCCTACCTCTACAACTGGCCGGGCGCAGGGAAGTTCTCCGGCCGCTGCCTTGGCACCGGGTAGAAGCAGGATGCTGCACTGCGCCGGGCTTACCGATTCGTCTCCGGCCGCGCACCCCGGTTAGAGTGAAAATGCGTAAGGGAGTATTCCGAAGCGCTGCACACGTCAACACGTCAGGCACAGATGCCTCGCCGGGTGCAGCGGCCAGCCTGACGGCGGGCGGAGAGACTTACCCGGCTCACTGCTACCCACCTTACGAAAGCAGGAATACCTTGACTGTTCCTCCCCTGATCTGGGGCATCACCATTGTGGTCATTCTGGCTCTGCTGGCCTTTGACTACTTCTTCCACATCCGCAAGGCACACGTTCCCAGCCTGAAGGAAGCGGCCATCTGGTCCTCCATCTACGTGGGCATCGCGGTCATCTTCGGTATTCTCGTCCTGATCTTCGGCGGCACCGCGATGGGCTCGGAGTATTTCGCCGGGTACATCACGGAGAAAGCGCTCTCGGTGGACAACCTGTTTGTCTTCCTGATCATCATCGCCAGCTTCCGGGTCCCGCGCGAGGACCAGCAGAAGGTGCTGCTGTTCGGCATCGTGTTCTCCCTGGTCGCCCGCACCGGCTTCATCTTCCTCGGCGCCGCCCTGATCAACTCCTTCGCCTGGGTCTTCTACGCCTTCGGCCTGATCCTGCTGCTCACCGCCGGCAACCTGCTCAAGCCCGAAACCTCCGGCGGCGAAGCGGACAACTTCATGATCCGCCTGGCCCGCAGGTTCTTCCACACCACCGACCACTACGACGGCGACAAGCTCTTCACCATGGAGAACGGCAAGAAGGTTCTGACCCCGATGCTGCTGGTCATGGTGGCCATCGGCGGCACCGACATCCTGTTCGCCCTGGATTCGATTCCGGCCATCTTCGGCCTGACCCAGAATGTCTACATTGTCTTCACCGCCACGGCGTTCTCGCTGATGGGCCTGCGCCAGCTGTACTTCCTGATCGACGGCCTGCTGGACCGCCTGATCTACCTCTCCTACGGCCTGGCCGCGATCCTCGCTTTCATCGGTGTCAAGCTGATCCTGCACGCCCTGCACGAAAACAACCTGCCGTTCGTCAACGGCAGCGAACCGGTCCCGGTCTTCGAAATCACCACGGGCCTGTCCCTGACCGTCATCATCGGCGTCCTGGTGATCACCGTGGTGGCGTCGCTGCTGAGCAGGGCCGGCAAGGCGCAGACCGCGATCAACAACGCCCGCCGGCACGCGGTCAACTACCTGGACCTCGAATACACTGCGGACCCGGCCGAGCGCGAGCGTATCTACAACGCCCTGCTCGAGGAAGAACGGCAGATCGAACAGATGGAGCCGAAGTACCGCAACAAGGCCAAGGACGTGGACACGATCCGCGCCCAGGTCGCCGAGGCCCACCGCCAGCACGGGCTGTACCTGGCCCGGTAACCGGCCGCGGTCCGGGACGAATCCGAACCCGGGAGTGATCCACGAACCCGGCTTTATGCTGCCCCCGGCTTCAGCAGCCGGGGGCAGGGCCCCGTCCTCTGCCCCGGGGCACCCCGGGCTGCCCCGGGGTGCCGGTAACTGGGGGCACCCGGCATGAAAGGAAAGACTTGGCGCAGCTTGAGAATGCGCGGGAACTGAACGAATTCATGGCACAGGGCAGGCACGTCCGGCAGTTCATGATGTCCTACAAGTTCGGCATCGACGAGACGCTGACCAAACTGAACATCCTGAAGGAAGAGTTCAATCACGCCCGCGACTACAGTCCGATCGAACACATCAGCCACCGGCTCAAGTCCCCCGAAAGCATCCTGGCCAAGGCCCGGCGCCAGGGCCATGGGCTGTCCCTGGACGAGATCCGCGAAAACATCCGTGACATTGCCGGCATCCGCGTCACCTGCGGCTTTATTTCCGACACCTACAAGGTCTGCGACATGCTCACCGGGCAGCACGATGTCACGGTCCTGCAGATCAAGGACTACATCAAGAACCTCAAGCCCAACGGCTACAAAAGCCTGCACGTGATTCTGCGGATCCCGGTCTTCAGGACCGACCGGGTCGAACAGGTGAATGCGGAGATCCAGGTTCGGACCATTGCGATGGATTTCTGGGCCAGCCTCGAGCACAGGATCTACTACAAGTACGACCGCGACATTCCCCCGCACCTGCTGGATCAGCTCAAAGACGCCGCCGCTGTGGCCAACCGGCTCGATGTGGAAATGGAGCAGATCCACGACGAGGTAGCGAACCTTCACCCCGCCGCCGATGAGCCGCCCGGGACATGCCTGCCGGAACCGTTCCTGCTCGCCGTCGGCCAGGAACACACCCGTCGCCGCCGGCAGCAGCAGGCGGGGCAGCACGCCGGCAGCCCTGTTGCCGGCAAGAGGTTTGCAGCCGGGGCACTCCTTGGGCTGGACTCATCCCCCGGAGAACGACCGCCTTGTTAGCCTGTGAGAGAAGAGGAACTTCCATGACATCCGAGACCGATCCGGTCGAACGTACTTCCACTCCTGCCCGTCTTGATGACGTCTCCGGCCTCAGTTGCGGCGACCGGGTCGAAGCCACGTGCCCTGACAGAGTCCGCTATCGCGGCCGGGTGGAAGAGACCGCTCCGGAAATGGGGGTCGTCTGGATCAGGGACGAACCTTTCGGCAGCCGCATCATGCTCGACACCATCGACTACAGCATCCGCGTCATCGGCAGCTGAGGCGCGGAGCTGCCCGGTTCAATAAGGAGAACAAGACCACCCGGTTCCACGCCCGGAACCGCCCATGTGTGTGATCCGATACCACAGCATCAGCCCTAGACAGCCGGATTCGGCAGGACGATTAGAGACAGGATGCGCTTTCAAATAATGATGCATGTGCTACGAGGGGTTTGCAGCCAGAACCCAAAGAATCCGGCGAAGGCCGGTAACGGCGCATCTGCCATGGGCCGGCGTGGCAAATGCGAATGGGCTCGGAACCGGCCCCGAGCCCAGGTATTTCGATGGCTCTGTCTCGCGTTCGCGGTGATTAAGCTGGTGGTATGAATGGTTCCTCTTCCGGGTGTTTTGAGCGGATTGTGCTCATCTACAATCCGGACGCCGGCAAGGTCCCGGTGTATTTGGCTGACCACCTGCGCGGGGACCTGGCCCGGCGGCTGCCGGATGTGCCGGTTCAGGTGCGCCACACCGCAGCGGCCGGGCATGGCCGCGAACTGGCGCGCGCCGCGGCGCAGGACGGCAGACCGCTGATTGTTTCGGTCAGCGGCGACGGCGGCTTCAATGAAGTGGTCAACGGGGTGATGGATGTCCCGGGCACCGGCGCAGTCTGCGCCGTGATGGCCGGAGGTAACGCCAACGACCACCGCCGCAGCACCGGGCGCCAGCTTCTGATCGAAGCGATCACCGGGGGCGAGATCC
>NZ_JBNHIC010000108.1:0-5036 GCF_059092905.1 Arthrobacter sp. B0427-1-12
GGATACTGTCAGCCCTCCGAGCCCAGGCACGCCCGCTTAGGGCCCTTTCCGGCCCGCGGCGCTGCGACGGAACCGGGATCCGGTGACATTCCGTCACAGACCGCTCTGTGGCTTCCCCGCCCCCAGGATTCGGGAGACAATCCAGCCATGGGGTTGGGGGGGGGGGGGAGGCGCCCGTGCCGGCTACGATCCGGTGCGTACCGACACAGCGTTCTGTGACCTGCTGTCGGCCTGGAACCGCTACCCGTATACGGAACCCGCCCGAACGGTACTGATGGAAAGCCTGGCCTGGCTGGTCTCACCGCTGTCCGGCTGGAGAACCGGCCGCGGGCTGCAGCTGGCCGTGAAATCATCACCGCCCTGGACTCACCGGTATACGCCAGCCGGGCCGGGTCCGCCCCTGATGACGGCGATGTGTGCTACTTCAGGATCCTGGACCGCGCCTCCGCGGACGCGGATGCGGACGTGGTCCTGACCCTGGTCAGATGCGGAGACGGGCGCTGGCGCGTTGTCGGCATCGGTGAGCCGGTACCGGCCAGGGACATCCCCCGGCCGGACTAAGGACTATCCGCCAAATGGGGCAGCCAGCACAGTGCCGTCCGGTCCGGCAGGTACCCACAAGGCTTGCCGTGCTGACGGGGCAGGCCCTAGGGGGCGGCCAGTCTTATTCTTTCGGTCTCTTTCAGCGGCAGGCGCGATGCGGCGGCCAGATCGGACGCCGCAACGCCCCGGGCCAGCCCCTCCCGGATTTCCTTCCGCAGAAAGGCATCAGCATGGTCCAGGTCGAGCTGCAGGGATTCCCTGTCCGCGGCGGCCATCCGGACCCTGTTCACGGACTCGTCCCTGGTGCTCTGCTCCACTGAGGGAACAGCACCAGGATCTGCGCCGGGCTGCCCGGAGCTGCCGGCGCTTTTTCTGACGGACTGCACCGGGTCGTGAAAAACGGCGCCGGTGGACGGGAGCCTGAAGGAGCGCTCCCGTCCGCCGGTTCACGCAGTGCGGGCTATTAGGACGCTGGAGAGCCGACCGCCGATTCGTGGTGTCGTCCTGCCCCATCCGGGAGCCTGCCGGGGGCCGGTTTCAGGCCTGGCCCTTTAGACCGGGCGGATGTTCTCCGCCTGCGGTCCCTTCTGGCCCTGGGTGACGTCGAATTCGACGCGCTGGTTCTCCTCCAGTGAGCGGTAGCCGCTGGCGGAGATGGCGGAAAAGTGCGCGAACACATCCGGTCCGTTGTCGTCAGGGGTAATGAAGCCGAAGCCCTTGTCCGCGTTGAACCATTTGACTGTTCCTGTTGTCATGCTGCATTCCTTCTGGGCCGGCTCTGCGGATCCGTGCTGTGGACCCCGTCCCGCCGCCCGCTCCCCAGCCTATGTGCCGGGATTCGTACCGGACAAGGCCCGCAGGGGCGTCTTCGCATTTGTCGGGCAGTAAAGCCCTGGGCACTGGTCGACAGGTATTTGCAAAACCGGCAGGTAGCTGTTTGCTGCGCCGTCGGGTCTTCAGGTCATGAAAAACCGTGTCATTGCGGTTGCCTTCCGGCCCCGACGTCCGGGAGGGATCGGGCAGCGATCACTCCGGCCGCACCCAGCGCGGCCAGGAACAGCAGTGCCGCACCGGTGCCAAGCTGTGCGAGGGCGCTGCTGATTCCGCCGGCCACCAGCAACAGGGCACCCATGGCAGTATTCGACACCGCTACATAGTCGGTGCGCCGGTCTCCGGTGGCCATGTCCACCAGAAACGTCTTTCTGGCGACCCGGACACCGACGTGGATCAGCGCCAGCAGAAAGAAAGCCGCAGGGAAGAGCCAGCCGGAACCGGCGGCTGCCGGGACTGCAGTGGCGGCCAGCAAAGCCAGGACCACCAGTGACGACGTGGCCGAACCCCACATCATCAGGTTCCTGCTGGAGCGGTCGGCGAGCCGCCCCGCCAGACGGCCGCCGATGATCCCGGCCAAACCGGAAGCAATCACAAATGGTCCCAGCCCGCCCAGGCCGCCGGCACCCTGCTCTTCAGCCATGGCCACAATGAACGGCGGACTCAGGGCGGAGACCAGCAGCAATGCGCGCACGCCCACGAATTTCCGGAAGGGTGCATCCGCCCGCAGCAGGTTCCAGGAACGGGCGAGCCAGCCCCCGTCGTTGTTCCCCGCCGGCGCCTGCGCAGGTTCCTTGATCCGCGCGAAAACCAGCATCGCGGCCAGCCAGGCGCCCGCAGAGATGCCAAGAAGAGCGGCCAGGGCGGCGGGATTCACCTCGCTGCCTCCGAGCAGGCGGAGACCCAGCCCCACAGTCACTGCAACAATCCCAGATGCCAACGCAGCAATCCCATTGATCTGTCCGCGCTGGCCCTGGGGGATGGTGCGGCCCAGGATGTCCTTGGAAGCGATGGAAGTCAGCGCCCGGGCCAGGGCGAAGACGGCCACTTCCAGGAGAACTGCGACGCCGGCCGCGGTGCCGGTTCCTACGGCTGCGGTGAATGCCATCGCCGCTACTGCTGCCGCCTGCCCGGCTGCACCGACGACCCAGATCCACTTCCGCTGGCGGTGCCGTCGCACCCAGGGAGCCAGAGCAGCCTGAGGCAGCATCGAACCGGCTTCACGGACCGGAACAAGCAGTCCAATGATCCAGGACGGCCCGCCGAGCGAGGCCACCAGCCAGGCCAGAACCGTTGAGGCATTGACAACCTGATCACCGGTGTTTTGCAGAGCGGTGGCAGCGACCAGGCGGAGGCCGTTGCCTGGCACGTTCCGCCGAACATCCTCCGGCATGCCGGCCAGGGCGCCGTCGTCGGATTTGATGATGCGGCCGTAAAGCCTGGCTCCTGCGTTTTCCATCCGCATCAAGTCGCTCGGTCAGGCCAGCCGCAGGGCGCGAGGGACCCAACAGCCGGCGGCCGTCCACCTCAGGTGTTGTCTGTCTCGGCTTCCGGCGTGGGTTCGGGTTCGGGCTCGGGTTCGGGGGGCAGTGCACCGCCCTCGCCTTTCCACCTGTGCAGCTGTTTCTCCGGCACTTCACCAGTGTCCGATGTCCCGGTCTGGTCCGGCTCGTTTCCTGTCGACTCGTCCATGTCCAAACTGTATGCCGCCCCCGTCGGGCCAACAAGGTCCGTAGCCACACTCGGGCGGAGGCAGTAGTGTCTGCCGGAGCATCAGGCGCGGGACGGCGTGCCGCAGGGTCCGGGTCACGGGTTCGCAGGCTGGGTGGAGAGCACCGATCGGGTTCAGTCTGCCAGTTCCGGCCGGTGCCGCAGAGCACAGGCGGGAGGAAAACCTTACCGTTCAAGGGACAGCGCGGCCTGAGCGCCGGCTACCGCCGCTGAACCGTCCGGGCCGTTCGCGGTGTTTCCCGGTAATGCCGCCGGCAGAGGAGCGCGCGGGGACGGACAGAGCCACAACAGGGCCCTATGGCTGGTCTATGGCCTGCTGCAACGACAGGATCTTCGCCATCTGCGTCCCGATATCCCAGGAACCCGGATCCGGGGCTCTGGAAGAAGAATCCCGTCACCGGCAGCTGAACCGGCGCTGACACCCGTGCCATATAGCGACAGATGCGCGGTGATCAGCGCTGGAAGGAGCCGGTGTCGGGGGTCTGCGGTTCGGGCCTGGGCCGGTGCTGGTTCAGGCGCCGGTCCAGCCGGTGCCAGAAATCCCGGACCATGACCTCGAAGGCGTCGGTGGCCGCGTCCGCGTCATTGTTGATGACGTGGTCGTAGGCCAGCCCGTAGAAGGAGGCGACCAGCAGCCGGGCATCGGCCGCGGCGTCCTGCGGGTCCACTCCCTGGGCGGTCAGCCAGGTGCGGGTGCGGGCGGTCCAGTGCGCGAAGTTCTGCCCGGCGGTGCCGGCGGGGTGTTCCTCGACCAGATCCAGCATGGCGGCCTCGAACCCGAGCCGGTCCAGCTGCCGGGAGCGGTCATGGACCACCCAGGTCCACACCCGGTGCAGCCAGGCGTCGTAGTCGGCGCGGGTCCAGGTGGTGACGTCCTCGTCCTTGAGCCGGTCGGCGCGGGCCTCGATGCGCGAGACGATCTCGTGGATCAGCTGCCGGCGGTCGCCGAAGTGGTAGACCAGCGAGTAGGCGCTGATCCCGAGTCCGGCGGCCAGGGTGCGGAAGCTCAGCCCGGCCACGGGCTTGTCCTGCAGGTACTCCACGATCTGTTCCAGCAGCTCGTCCTTGCGCTGCGGGTTCTTCGGTCTGGCCATGAACCGACTCTAGGGCCTGCGGCAGCCGTTGGGACAAGGGCATTCACTACTCGTTTTCATCTTTTGGACATGTCCAGGTAGAGCCTGCTGGTTAACAAAATGGTTAACAAGTCGGGCAGTACGCCACAGCAGGGGCTGGAGTACGGATGCAGACAGGACCTGAACGAAGCGCACAGGAGCGCACTTCGCTCAGCTGGGACAAGGTGCTGCGCTCCGCCCTCGCCCTGGCCGACAGGACGGCATCGGCGCCCTGTCGACACGCCCGCCCGCCCAGGACACGGGCACCAGGCCGATGTCGCTCTACTACTGTGTGGCCAACAAGGAAGAGATCCTGGATGGCCTCGTGGACCTCGTCTTCACCGAGATCGAACTGCCGCAACCCGGGGCCGACTGGAAAACGGAAATGCGCCGCCGGGCCCACTCGGCGTCATGTGCTGCGCCGGCATCCCTGGGCGGTCGGACTGCTCGAATCAAGGAAAGCGCCCGGGCCCCCAATGCTTAAGCACCACGAAGCCACGCTCGCGACATTCCGTCCCGCGGGTCTGGACACTGCTGAAGTCACGCTGGCCCCGGGTGGCCCTTACGATCATCCAGCCGATGCGGCGGGCAGGTCCTGCATGCATCCGGTCCGGGCTGCGCCCGGGGCCGGTACCGCACCGACGACACTTCAAGCCAGGCTGGCTTGGTATTGCCGGGTAAGAGGTTCACAGGGCGGAGGAAAGAACCGGCGACGGAACAACGGCCGGTTACCGCTGTGCTGCAGCGTTGCGTATGGCGGTCAGGGCCTTGCGCAGTTCAGTGAGCACCGGGGCCGGAACCGCGCCGGTCAGGTAGGCC
>NZ_JBNHIC010000109.1:0-5030 GCF_059092905.1 Arthrobacter sp. B0427-1-12
CCGCAGCCATCTGCTCAATGTGTTCAGTCCGCATGCGCGTCGCCCAGATGCTCTGATGCGCATCACGCAGCGTGGTGTCAATGATCTTGATCTCGCGCCGGCTCCCGGCTGGTCGCCCGCCCACGCTCATTACCGACGCGATTGTTTCAGTTGCGTCCATCAACTCTGACCTCATTCCTTGGCGTCACCCGGGCCACCGCCTGTGGTGAAATCGTATTCACGTTTCATGAAATCGTACTCACGGCGTTTCGTCAACCCCTGAAGTGATTCTTGACACGACACGTCGAGACGATAAAACTTGGTACGACGTTCACGGCACTGACGGGCCAAGAGGCCTGGGTAGCGTGGGCGGTCGCCGCTAATGCCCAGCCTCAAAACTCGATCAGCCGTTACTGCCCTGCATGCGAGCTGTCGACCCGGCCCGTGCAGTTTTGCGGAATGACCGGCCGGCCTGCCCGAGGTTGTGAGCGATCGGTTCCGAAGTACAACGCTTCCTCTTCAGAGGGATGCGTCCAGCCGTCCTGTGCACGTGGATGCGGGGAGGCGGGGCGAACTTCATGACGGATAGACAGGAGAGCGAAGTCAACCCGGGCACGGAGATCCGGGCTGATGTGTCAATACTTCGGGCATCATGACGTTTTTGTTAGCCAATTCGCAGCACGGATATGAATACGTAGTCAGAGCGTTTTGGCAGTGGACGCTTCACGCTATGTGTTCGACCTGAATTAGAAGGGTAATTTGATGGTTCAATCAGTAGATGCGAGAGAGCCTGTTGTAGGCGAGGATTCAATATCCCGCCGGCAGCGTCGGAGATCCCTTCGTGCCAGTACGATCGGCCAGCTGTTGGAATGGTACGAGTGGAGTTCTTACGCCGTATTCGCTCCATTCATCGCGGCCGCGATGTTCAACCAGTCAGATCCCGCCTCGGCTCTTCTTTCAACGTTGGCAGTATTTGCGGTTGGTTTTCTCATGCGCCCGCTGGGCGGCGTTGTATTCGGAGCGCTCTCGGACCGTAAGGGAAGAAAGAAGGTCATGATCACCACGATGGTCATGATGGCCCTGGCCTCCGTGGCAATTGGGCTCATGCCGTCGTATGAGTCCATCGGTCTCGGTGCGTCTATTGGGCTGCTTCTGATCCGGATGATTCAGGGCTTCGCTCATGGTGGCGAGTCGGCGACGGCGAACAGCTATATTCCCGAGATTGCCCCCCGGCAGAAGCGCGGGCAATGGGGAAGCCTCGTATTCGTCGCAATCTTCGGTGGTTCGGTCATTGCGTATGTATTGGGAGGCGTCATTTCCCTGGTTCTTGCGGAATCGCAAGTGGCCGAGTGGGGATGGCGAATCCCGTTCATCTTGGGTGCTTTTGGTGCGGTGTTTGCTCTCTACCTTCGGCGGGGGATGCACGAATCTGAGGTCTTCGATGAGAAGAATGACGAGGTCGCGGTGAAGCCTGTAGCGATTTCCACTCCGGTGGAAAGTGGAGTTGCGGGCCAAGGTGTCGGGGGGCGGAATCCGCGTCCCCGGTGGGTTTCAATCCTCTTGATCATCGGAATGGTGTCGGGTGTGACAGCGGCCCACTACACCTGGTCGTCTTATGTTTCGACGTATGCCATCACGCAGCAAGGAATGTCCATTCAGGGGGCGTATTGGGTGACGGTCGTCGCGCAGGTTATAGGTTTGGTGGCGCTACCGCTCTGGGGCCGGCTCTCTGACCGTATCGGACGCAAGCCAGTCATCTATTTCTTCGCGATCGCGATGGGTGTGCTTCAGATTCCCCTCATGGCAATGATCACTGAGGAGCCGTGGACTCTGCTGGTTGCTTCGACAATTGCTCTGGTGATCGTGGCTGCTTCGGGTTCGCTGCTGTCCTCGATCATGTCGGAAGTCTTCCCGACGTCGCAGCGCACCCAAAGCATCGGCCTCGCCTACTCGGTGTCCGTGGCTGGTTTTGGCGGCACCGCACCCTACGTGTACCAGTTGTTCGTGTCGATCGATCTGGCATGGCTGTCCGGGGCCTTGGTCGTCGTTCTGTGCCTCCTGACCCTGGTTGCAATGAAGTTGCTGCCGGAAACCAAGGGAGTGGATCTGAGGGCCGTGTAGTTCGACCCGTCTGAAGTCCTGTCAGACGCCTTGCCGCCGTCATGCACCTGTTCCAATCCCGCAGGCGAGTGACGGCGGCGGGTGTCTGGCCAGGTTTGACCGCTCCGCGTGCCGTCTGATGCAGGCAATGACGGTTTGGACTTCGGGCTGACACCACTGCAGGGCTAAGCGGATGTAGAAAAGCGGACGTGGGGATACGAGCTAGAACATTCTCCCGTCCCATGGGTCGCGATTAACACGCGTTCTGCGACTTGCCGGCGGGGCCTGTTTGCCCTGGCCTTCCACATTTCGAAGTCAGCATTAAACGATTAAACGAAGGTATATCACTTATGACCACGACATCCCGCACTCCCGTCCTGGAGCTCTTCCGATTAGATGGAAAGGCAGCGCTGGTGACTGGGGCTTCAGGCGGTCTTGGGCGTTCCATGGCTCTCGCACTTGCGGAGGCCGGGGCCGATATCCTGGCGGTTGGGCTCGGTGACCTCGATCAGGTAGCTGAGGAGGTACGTGACCGCGGGGTTAACTGCTCCACTTATGTAACTGATCTCAGTGCCCTAACACAGGACACCGCAGCACATCTAATCTCGTGGGCTCGAGACGCGTTCCCACAGCCGACCATCTTGGTCAACAATGCAGGGATTATTCGGAGAGGCCCAGCCATCGAGTCGGCACAATCAGATTGGTTAGCAGTTCTCGATGTGAACCTTACTGCTCCTTTCCTTCTCAGCCAAGCTTTTGCTCGTGGTGTTCTCGCGGCTGGTGATGCCCCTGCCAGCATCATCAACATCGCCTCGATCAACTCGTTCCAGGGCGGCGTGGAAGTTCCTGCTTATGCGGCTTCCAAGCATGGATTGCTTGGCCTCACTCGAGCGCTGGCCAATGAATGGACTCCGCATGGCATCAGGGTTAATGCCATCGCCCCGGGGTACATGGAAACCGACTTCACCCTTGCTCACAGGGAGAACGCTGAGCGGGCGGAAAGCATGTTGCGCCGTATTCCCGCCAACAGTTGGGGACGCCCACAGGATCTTTCAGGAGCAGTCGTGTTCCTTGCGTCAAACGCAGCTGCCTATGTCAGTGGCGCTGCCCTCACTATCGATGGTGGGTGGCTGTCTCGATAGTTGAGTGCCAACTCCGAAAGAGGGGTTGCTGTCATGACGAAACTCGGGAAATGAAAGCCGGGATGTGAGACCTATGGAGAACAACTACTTACGTTTCCTGCAGACGCTCGTACAACTCGAGACGGAATCTGGAAATCTGGACGCCCAGCACCATCTCCAAAGCCTCTGCATCGACTTTGTGGAGCAGCACACCTCTGATGTCACCATCAGTCGCGGGAACAACTATCCCTGGACGTTGCTCACCACCGGCAGCGGGTCGGCCCCGGTGATGTTCGTCTGTCATACCGACACCGTGCCAGCCGGTAACGCCGGCACTTGGTCCTCTCACCCGTTTGACGGTGCTATCGATTTCGAACGAGGGACACTCCACGGCAGGGGGAGCGTTGACATGAAAGGTGGCCTGGTCGCAGCACTGGTTACCTTGATTCGCGCGAACGTCGCCGGAGCTGACGTAGCTGTCCTCTTGACGGCGGATGAGGAAATCGGCAGTAAAGGAGCTGTTGTCGCAGCTGAGGAGCTGGCCCAATTAGACCCCGCGCTGATCATTGTTCCTGAGGCCACCGACAACCAGGTTTCGCTTGGTCACCGTGGGGCTCTTTGGGTGAGGGCCGAAGCCCAGGGTGTAGCCGCCCACGGTTCTCGACCACATGCCGGCATCAACGCCATCAAGACTCTCGTGAGGGGAGTAGTCGACAACCTCGATGCCTTTCCTGCGGCCTCCGATGAGTACTTGGGTAGAGAAACGGTCAACCTCGGTTACCTTTCCGGGGGGAGCGTGCCCAATATCGTTCCAGACCATGCAGAGCTATCCCTGGATTTCCGCACGGTAGGTGATCCCCAACGAATTCTCGACTGGCTCCGCGGCCTCCAGGGTGACCTTCGAATCACAGAGCTAATCAATCTGGCTCCCGTCCGCGCCGGGCAGCCCCCGACGGTATTGCGGGACTACTCGCCAGCACCCGCAGTCCCCTACTTCACCGACGGTTCGGTTCTCCAAGACCGGTTCCCCGATGCCCCCATCGTGATCTGGGGTCCAGGAGATCCTGCCATGATGCACGCCATCGACGAGACACTTGATCTGTCCTCTCTCGACACTGCGATTGAACATTTTTGGCGGGTTCTAAGGTAAGCGACGGCTGCCCGGAAGACCTCCTTCGTATCATCCAGATGGCCAACCTCGGCAACGGCCTGAACCATCGTGGGGCTGCTGACCAGGCCCGGATCCAACCGGTGCAGCGCTGCCTGTGCCAGGTCGATGCCTCGCAGATACGAATCTTCTCTGGATTTCATCATGGTTTCCCTCCTAGGCCGGTTCCTACGGATTGCCGGCCGGCGCGATCCCCTGCCGCCGGCCATTCCCCTACTGCCCCGGCCAGCGGGCCAAGATGGAGGCCCTAAGGTTCATCACGAGACGCGAGGGCCGCGGAGGCGGCCGGCGGATCGTCTCCGCGCTCGCCGTCGGTGGTTTTGAGCAGGTCGTGGGCGATGGCGTATTGGGTGGTGGCCATGGCGGCGAAGTGAGCGTTGGCGGCCATCATGTGCCGGATGGAGGCTGTCGATGCGGGGCCGGGGGTGGTATGTCCCGGTGCGAGGTGGCGGTAGGCGGGGGAGGAGGCGGCCCAGGCGGCCCAGGCGGCCACGGTGTCCGGGTCGATGTCTATGGCGGCTTCGGTTGTTCTGGTCCAGCGGATCCGCTGCCGCATGGGCCATCTCCTCCTTTCCTCTGCCGGTGCGGCGGGGCTATTCGGTGCGCTGGTACTCCTGTATGGAGGGGTAGCTGGCCTTCAGCGGGAAGCCGTTGTCGCTGGT
>NZ_JBNHIC010000110.1:0-5016 GCF_059092905.1 Arthrobacter sp. B0427-1-12
GAACCCTTCCTGCGCCTGAACGCCGAAGCCAGGGACAAAGCCACCATGGAAACCATCCGCGACCGCGTCCTGGCCCTCGTCCGCCAGGACACCACAGGGCACAACGCATGAACGCCGAACACCCGCTTACGAAACAGGCATTGATCGAGGTTAGGAGACATAGTGCAAGAGCTCATCCATGAGACGATCGGAAAACCTCGCATCCGCTAAGTTACAATCTGCCGCCACCCCGACAGAGCCAAAGCGTTGACCGTCACCAACTTCACGCAACGATGAGCATACCGCGATTCGATATCATTATTTGTGTGTCGTCATGAGGCGCATGGATTTAAGCCAGTTAGCAAAGGACAGACGTGATAGAAAATATCAAAAACGCAATACCGCACGAATGGAAATCTTATATTCGGCGATCAATTCAGACTTATGAAACTCTTCGAGAGTACTGCCTCGATTTCCGGAATTACAACAACCACAGCGCCCCAACTGACGCAGGCGCCAATGCTAGGGTGTCCGCAAAGAACCTGGAAGCTCAACTCACAAAGGACTACCACAGGGTAGAAAAAGGGCTTTCCTTGCGCGAGCCCCGTCGCCCCTTCGGTGCGGGCGTCGAAACTCGATTCGATCGACTCATACCGGCCGCAACACAGTCTGAATCTCGCCCGCACTATTTGGAACACGCTTTGTCAGCGGCAGAAGCGTTAAGAAATTGGAATTCCAATGGAGAAATCGACAGCATCGTCAGTCCGGTGCGGCCAGACCACCACGCTCTCTCCCCTGATGAAGTCAAGGAATTTATTGAAAGCAGACGCAGCGTACGAGATTTTGATAATGACCGTCCTGTAAGCATTGAAACTGTTGAGAACGCCATCCGCCTGGCCACGCACACGCCCTCAGTATGCAACCGGCAAGCAGGTCGAGTTCATTTTTACAACGACCAATCGAGAGTAAAGCGGATACTTGCCCACCAGAACGGTAACGCTGGCTTCAGAAATCAAATCCAGAATCTTGCCATAGTTACGGTCGAAAGGGGCCTGTTCGCCGGTGCAGGCGAACGAAATCAGCGGTGGATCGACGGAGGCCTCTTCGCGATGACGCTGGTGTGGGCCCTGCATGGTCATGGCCTTGCAACCTGTATGCTCAACTGGTCCATGAGCAACAGCCAGAGTCATCGACTCCGGTTAGAGTCATCAATCGATGACAGCGAAGACATAATCTGCCTGATTGCTATTGGATATCCATCTTCAAATGCTCGGGTCGCGAGATCACCTCGCCGTTCCATTGAAGAAACAGCGACTTTCCACTGATATACGAATGTCGAACCCATCCTCATGGCATCAATCGGCTTTGCTGTCTGCAATCTTTCCTGTCTGTGATGAACTATCTATGAAATCGTCTCAGGTCAGAAGAGGAACTCTTGAAACGATCTGACGAACACAACTCGCCTTCTATACCTAACTATGAGCAACATAGGGAACGCATGATAAAATTAGCTCGAGCGACCTCGGACTTTATAAAGCTGACAGTACTTCCAAAAGTTTACCCCTTCATGGGTTCCGAACGATGTGAATCCCCAAGACCGCCGTATTCCTTGCTCATCCCCGCTCCGGGCGCAGGAAATATAGGCGATCAGGCCATGCTTGAATCATTTATTGAAAATGTTCCCGGGACCATCGTGATAGTCGCAACCAAAGGCGATGAGATCAGCGTACCTCATGTGGCACATGGGCGAATTACAATAATCGATCTGCCAAACTTGATATACGGACGGACGGATGTAAGCCATATCAGAGACGTAAGGCGTTTCAACTGGCTTCTGAGAGGTGCATCGTCTTTGTCCATCATCGGCGCCGACATCATGGACGGCGCTTACAATGTGACCCCCTCGGTCCGCCGAGCTGCACTTGCTCGGCTTGCCAAGTCGGCTGACGTTCCCTCCAGAGTGCTCGGCTTCAGCTGGAACGGAAAGGCCAATCCCTACGCACGAAAAGCTCTTCAACAGGCCTCGGCCACCGGAGTCGAGCTAATGCTGCGCGATCCGGTGTCACATTCCAGAAGTCAGCAGGACAACCTATCCAATACTATTCAGACCGCAGACATTGTCTTTTGTGGCAGAACGGTTACCACTCCGCGTGACCTTCCATTCTCAGCCGACTTCCCCCGCGATTTAGCCCTGGTAAATATTAGTGCGCACATTGAGAACAGTGTCAGACAAATTGATGAATATCGGGTCATTATTGATCAGCTTGTTCAGCAAGGAATGAATGTTCTCCTGGTGCCACATGTTAGCCGCCCATCATCGGATGACATCGAATTATCGCGCGCTCTTCTCGCACAGATAGACTCAGAGCAGGTTCGGATGCTCGATCGCCTGCTCTCCCCTTCCGAGATCCGCGGACTATGCAAGATCTCTACCATCGTGATTACCGGCAGAATGCACCTCTCGATTATGGCGCTGTCACAAGAGGTGCCAGCAATAGTCCTGTCGAGTCAGGGAAAGGTAGAGGGCCTTGCCCAAATGTTTGCAGGTTCTGCCTTTTGCATTGAGCCAAATCCCGGTTTTGGCGACAATATCGCTGACCTGATCCCCAAAGCCATCGAGAACCGACGAGGCATTCGAGAGCAGCTTGATCTGGTCAGGCCGCTGTCGGCTAGAAACTTTTCAGGAATCAGCACATAGCTCTCTGGACTTTTTGCGGGATGAAGTGAACTCTAACTCTCGCGGATTCGCAATCCGATCAGAACAGTACTGATAGAGTCCTACTGTGACTTTGCCAGATCGTCTCGTGAATATGCTTATTCCCTCGCCTTTACTATCTATGTCCTTACGAAGGACGTTGCTTCGGATTCTCGGCGCGTCAGTGTCCGAAGCTCGCATCGGACATGGCGGAACCTACATGGGAGACCTTAGGCAACTAACTGTTGAAGCGGGGGTGTTCGTAAATTGCAACGTGTCCTTTTACTGCACCGGCGGAATCACCCTCGAACGCAATGTTTCCATCGGGCCCAACAGCCTAATTATGACTGGCACCCATGAAATCGGTAACGGGCGTAAGAGGGCTTCGGATCCAACAACATTCGCCCCAGTGAGAATTGCTAGCGGTGCTTGGATCGGTGCAGGGGTGATAATTCAGGCAGGAGTCTCAATCGGTCAAGGCTGTGTAATCGCAAATGGTGCGGTTGTCACCGCTGACTGCCTACCGAACGCCCTCTACGGTGGGGTTCCGGCACGAAAGATTCGGGATCTGGAATAATCTAGCCGACTTACTCAACTAAGCGCTACACGAAGACTTAGCCGTATCACATGTAGAACGGAACGACTCACATGAGCTTAGCTCGAACGGCTTCGCGGGGTGCTGCATTTTCATTCATAGCCCAAGCCTTTTCATTTGTTATCACAATAACGAATCTAGCGATTGTCGCCCGAATATTAACACCGTATGATTATGGCCTAGTCAGCATGGTGACTGCTATTGCGGGAATTGCCCTGGTGCTGGCCGACTTCGGCCTCTCAATGGTCACGATTCAGGCTCAGAATATTTCTCACCAGCAGAAATCAAATCTATTCTGGATAAGCACGGGGCTAGGCTTGCTCTTAAGTCTTTCACTTTTTCTGTCTGCTCCATTGATTGCCGCTTTCTATGACATCCCCGAACTGGATCCCATCGCCAAGTGGATGTCCATCGTGTTCCTCCTACATCCGATAATGGCGCAGTTTCGTGCCCAACTGACGCACGATCTCCGGTTCAAGACGCTAGGCGTTGTTGAAGTCTTGGCGAATTTTCTTGCCCTGCTGGTGGCAGTAGTAACGGCCATGAGCGACTTCGGCTACTGGGCCCTGGTTGCTCACCAGATATCTCTCGCTCTTGGGTTGCTCGTACTTTTTGCAGCCACGGCAAAATGGATGCCGTCAATGCCTAGAAGAGCAGCTGGCATGAAGGCATTCCTTGCTTTCGGCGGTAACACCTTGGGTATACAAGTGCTAAATTACGCAACAAATAATTTTGACGCTGTGTTGGTGGGGCGATATTGGGGCAGCACAGAACTAGGTGCCTACTCTCGAGCGGTCCAGCTATTCAGGGTACCTCTGCAGCAACTTGGTCAGCCAATGTCACGCGTTGCCCTTCCGATACTTTCGCGACTACATGGTACGGACGATTACGCCAAGTACGCCTACAGGGCTCAACTAATAGTGGTTTATGTCATCGGTGGTTTATTTGCGGGCCTAATTCCCCACGCCCCATACATCACTGAAGGTGTGTTGGGTTCCGGCTGGGAGGCAACTACGCCGATACTTATGATTCTGGCCAGCGGTGGTGTATTTCAGGCTCTCGGCTATGCCTATTATTGGATATTTGTCTCCAGCGCTAATAACGGGATTCAGCTTAGAGTCACCATAGTATCCCGAGTTGTAATGCTGCTGATGATGTGGGGCGGTGCAATGATCTCACCGGCACATGTCGCATTAGCAGTTTCCCTCGGTCTGCTTCTGAATTGGCTGCTGCTCACTGTCATCGCCATTCCGCGCACGGGTCTTTCCGTTTGGCCTCTTACGGCTTCTGCACTTCGGGCATTGCTCCTACTGTCTCTTATGACGGCACTGACGTTGTTTGTTCAGCAATTTGACTTCTTCCCCCGTGGAATAGTTGCTGGAGTATCGCTGACTCTAATAATTCAGTTGGCAGTTGTGACGGGCACCGTTATCACTGTTCGGCCGATCCGTTCCGACGCGATCGCCATCGTTAGGGCAATTAGGGCATTTCGCTAATGGAACTCTCGAAGGCCTATCCGGGTGTGAACGCGCATTTGGGATGGCAGATAGCGTGAGTTGGTACTGGTAGTCCGGGTTGTTGGTGTGTGATCTCGTCACATCGTGGACACTGGATCTCGTCACTTCGGGGACGCTGAATCTCAGGGCTTCGTGTGTCTTGTCTCAAGACATCATGGACACACGATCTCATGACATCGTGGACACGATGTCTCACTGCTTCGGGGACAGGTGTCGCGGCCGTGGTGGGT
>NZ_JBNHIC010000111.1:0-4944 GCF_059092905.1 Arthrobacter sp. B0427-1-12
GGGGGCCGTCCTGCAGACCTGTTGCGCCGGCCCAGCACGTCGAGTGGGCGGCGACCTCCTTGGCGGCGGCTTCGGCCAGGCCATGCCACAGGTGCCATCGGTCGGCGACCTGGACCGCTCCGGGCAGCGCGTCCCGGACGGCCTGGGCGTACGTGGCCGAGCCGTCCCGGCACACGGTCTGCACTCCTGGATGAGTGCGAAGCCACTCGGTGACGGCCGGGGCGCCCCGGCCAGCCAGCACGTCGATCCTCCGGCCGGTGTCGGCATCGATCAGCACGGTGGCGTAGTCCCGGCCGCGGCGCAGCGCGAAGTCGTCGATCCCCAGCGCGTGCGGGACCGGACGTTCCGGCAGCGCGATGCCCAGCAGCGTCCGCACCGCGGTGTCCCGCCCTGCGGCGATCCCAAGGACCGGCAGCAGCCGGGCCGACGCACGGCCGGCAAGTTCGTGAACGACGCCGCGCAGTTGTCCGGTCAACCGGACCGTGCGCCGCTGATAGCGCTCCAGCAATCCCGGGACCTGCTCCCGGAAGGTCTGCCGCGCGCAGTCAGATGACAGGCACCGCATCCGGCGTACCCGCACCCGCAGCAGCACGCGGCGCCCATCGGCCGGCACGTCCGCCGGCATCCGCTCATGGAAGGCGTGGACCCTCCGAGTCAGCGTCCCGCACGCCGGGCACTCCACCGCCCCGCCACGCGTCGACGCGTGAACCACGATCACCTCGCCGGTGTCCTCGATCCCCTCGATCACCAACGCCGACAACCCCGAGAACACCATCCCGACCAGCATTTCCGCATCAACCATGCCCCATCATGAGAAGCCCGGAAGCACGAACCAGCCGTCGACGCGCCGCACCACCACCGAAAGTGCGACAGAGCCGTTATTCGGACAGTCCCCCTGCGAGCGAGGGAACCCAGTGGTTGATCGTGTGAGGCTGCCTAGCTGATACCTTTGGTCTCATGCTAAAGGGGGAAATGGCGTCGGTCTCAGGCACAGTCAGAGGACAGAGAATCGCATGGATCGATACAGCCCGAGGGCTATGTGTGGTTGCTGTGGTGCTATTCCATGTCTGTCTGTGGCACTACCTGAATGCGGGCGACACAAGAGACGCAGCGCATCGGGCCTGGGAGCTGGCGAACGGAGTGCTGGGGACCCTGAGGATGCCGCTTTTGCTCGCCGTCTCAGGGTTTCTAGCCTCCCGCAAGATACGCGCGGGCTTCAACGGCAAGACGGCTTCCGCCGTATTGGCCAGTTACTACCTGTATGTAGTTTGGTTGCTGGTGTACGGTGCGCTGAGCTTGCTGATTGTTGGCAGGGATGCCCCGCATCGTGTGGAGGGCTTCGGACTGCTGGTCCAGCTTGCACTCCCGGAGACTCCACTATGGTTCATCTTCGCGCTAGCGGTGTATACCCTCTCGCTGTCACTCTTGGGGAAGGTGAAACCCCACTTGGCGGTCGGTTCCCTCGCCGTGCTGAGTATCGCCGTGTCGTTGATTCCCGGATGGGAATCCACGCAGTGGCTGAAGATCCCCGGCCTGGCTGTGTTTTTCGCCGTCGGTGTCTACGGGAAAGAGGTGATAGCCAGGCTGGCTGAGCGGCGTCAGGTCGTTATGGTCGTCGCAGGCGGTACCGCTGGGGCGGGCCTAAGCGCTATGGCGGCATCCATGACGCTGCCCCCTGTGGCTGACGGCGCGATCTACATTCTCCGCTGTCTGACGCTGACCTGCTTCATGATTGGCACTGTCTCGCTGGCTGTACGGTGGCGAGCTATTGCCCGCATCGGGCAGTTCATTGGCCAGCGCACCCTGGGCGTTTACGTGCTGCATGTACCTTTGGTTTACGCGCTGATGTTCTCGCCGGTCGGCGTTCCTAAGGGGCCGCTGAGCTGGGTTTACCCTCTCCTGGCCACGGCCGCAATCGTCACGCTCTGCATCCTCGCGGAGTCGCTGCTTAGAAGGACCCAAGCAAGATTCCTTTTCGAGATGCCTCCACCGCTGAAGAGTCTTGCGGTGCGCTAACTGAAAACCCCACTACCGAAGGCTTTAGCGTATCCGCGGGGGTCTTCCTCGTTTGGGGCAACTTTCAACCGGATAACTGCCCCACTGATGGGCCTAACGCCCCCGATCATCCCCAGAATCCACTGCGATAGCTCCTCCGCCACCGGCCGCACCTTCTCCACCAGCGCGGGCCAGTCCCCCTCCGGCACCCGGCTGGACAGGAGCGTCACCGCAATCGACGCCGCCGGCCACCCAAATGGTCCCGCACCGCCACAGCCACGGAGGCGAAGTCCGGGGTGACCTCCCCGTTCTCGGTGGCGTAGCCGCGCTGGCGGACCTGGTCCAGGTGCGACTGCAGCTGCGTGTACTTGGTGATCGGATGGGCCGTCTCATGCCGGGACACGAACGCCGCAGCATTCGGAAACAGCGCCCGGGTCTGGGACTTCGGCAGCGCGGCCAGGATCGCCCGTCCGCTGGCGGTCAGATGCGCCGGCAGCCGAACCCCGACATCAGTCACCAGCGACGGGCGGTGCTTGGCCCGCTCCTCCACGATGTACAGCACGTCGCGCCCGTGCAGCACCGCCAAGTGCGCACTCTCGCCGATCCGGTCCACCAGCTGCGCCAGCAGCGGTCTGCCCAGCCTGGACAGCGGCTCCTGCCGAGAGTAGGCCGAGCTCAGCTCGAACGCGGACAGCCCAGCCCATACTTCTGTTCCTCGGCCAGGTACAGCACAAAACCGTTGTGCTCTATCACCGCCAGCAGGTGGCAGACACTCGAGCGCGGCAGTTCCAGCGCGGAGGCAAAGGAGGAGGCCGCCACCGGCGGGAGGCCAGCAGCTTAAGGATCCGCAGCGTGCTCACTGCCGCCCGCACTTTGGATGCACCGACCTTGGATATGCCCGTCACGCCCACTTCGCCACAATCAGAAAATTAGGGATACCAGTCCGACTACAACACGCCCTTCTCACCCACAAGCGCCGCCAGCCGGCCGCACCGCCTTCATTGGCTTCGGCTTCCCGCGTGACGCAGGCACCGTACCCGGCTGGGCGACCTCACCGCCCACGGCGGCTTCTTCCCGTTCGCTTCGAGGGCCTTCTCGCCTCCTTCGCCGTGGTGATGTTCACCTTCGGCGGGATGGATCGAGACCATCGGCATCACCGCCGGCGAGCCTCCAGCCCCTATGCGATCAGCACCGCCCCGGTGCACATCCCGCTCTTCTTCGAGCTGGCCCTGGGCATGCTGATGTGCCTGTTCCCCTAAACCAGGTGGGCAGCGAGGTCAGTCCGTTCGTGCATACCTTCGAGCGCCTGGGCATCCCGGCCACCGCGCACATCCTCAGTATCGGGGTCATCACTGTGGACCTGTCCGCGATCAACAGCGAAATCTTCGGATGAGGTACGCGGTTGCGGAGACCGTGGCGGAGCGGGTGTGGTAGTGCCCGGTTTCAGCATGGAAATACGACGGCGGCGCCTGGATTTTGCGGTCCAGACGCCGTCCGCTTCATACAGCCCTGAGTAATAGCGCCGCCAGCGCCTACAGCAATTCGTGAAGCCCGGAGGACTTGAGTTCAGCTACTGTCGACTTCACTGACTGAGCGTGTTCACGCCGAGTGATCAGCAACGCGTCGCCGGTATCCACCACAACAATGTCTTCCACCCCGACCAGTGCCACCACGCGATCGGTGGTGGACAGGACAAAGCCCGAACTGTTGTTGGCGATGACCTTGGACGCCGGAGTGGCCACAGTGACCGAATCGTCTCCCTGAAATGCGCTGCTGAGGCGCGTCACAGCATCAAAGTCGCCGATGTCATCCCATCCAAAGGAACCCGGAACCATGACGACTTTTCCGGCCCTCGCGGCAGGCTCAGCAACGGCGTAGTCGATGGCGATCTTCGGCAGGGACTGCCAGACCTCCGCCATCACGCAATCCTGGTCAGGCGTGTCCCATGCATCCGCGATCTTGCGCAGACCAAGGAACAGGTCCGGCTGATTAGCACGTAGGCTGTCCAAGATTTCACTGGCCCGTGCAACGAACATGCCCGCGTTCCACCGGTATTGGCCGCTTTTTACATACTTTTCCGCAAGTTCGTATTCTGGTTTCTCGACAAACTCCTGCACATGGAATACATCCCCGTTTGCGGCTTCTACGAGCGGATCGCCTGAATGGATATAGCCGAAGCCAGTGGACGGATAAGTAGGCTCAATGCCGATCGTTGCAATATAGCCCAGTTCAGCGGCCTCGACTGCGGATGCTACGCATTTAGAAAAAAGCGCAACATCACGAATGACGTGGTCCGCCGCAAATGATCCCATGATGACGTCAGGGTTCCGGTCCTGTAGCAACATGGCTGCGAGCCCGATGGCCGCGGCCGAATCCTTGGGGCTTGGCTCGAGGACCAGATTGGACGATGACATCACAGGCAGCTGGGCCGACACAGCCTCTCCGTGAGCTGTTCCCGTAACCACCATGATATTACCGGCACTGATCGGCAGCAGCCGATCCCATGTCTGCTGCAGCAGACTGCTTCCTGCTCCGGTCAGATCAAGCAGAAACTTCGGAGCCTTCGCCCGCGACAGGGGCCAAAGACGCGTCCCCGATCCACCAGCAGGAATCACTGCATGGAAATTAGAATTCAACTCGTTTCTCCGTCAAATTAGACAAAAATTCATTTTCAACGACCGCACCCACACTGCAAATGCAAATGTACTCGACGGTCATTCTGGATCAGCTATCTGGGATGGGCAAATTGTTTCTTTAGTTCCTAGCCCTACACTCCTCAAAGTGACCCATAGCACGCCGAGATTGAGTCATGTTTGTTCGGTTCACTCCCCCACCCACATTAGGCTATTCGCGTGACCACAACACTTGATCTTTCCGCATCGTTCAAGGCCTACGACGTCCGGGGTATCGTCGGCGAAACCATCACCACCGAAATCGTCGAAGCGGTCG
>NZ_JBNHIC010000112.1:0-4581 GCF_059092905.1 Arthrobacter sp. B0427-1-12
TCCGACGTCGTATATCGAGCTCTGATCGACGATCAGAAAACCTCCGCAGCCCGCACGCTCATCCTCGCTGCTTGACAGAGGAGCTAGGGACAGTCCCGTTCCGTTCGAAGTCTTGGCACAATACAGAATCAGGGAGACGATGTTCCATGACATCCGGCCCCAAAGCCCAGCATGCGCTGGGTGTCTTCCACGCAGTACGTACCCGGGATGCTGTCGCCCAGACCCGCGATGGATGGCCGTACTTTGAGGTGAATCCTCGCGGTCAGGATGAAGACGGCCAACAGCTTTTTGAAATCCGCTTTGGAGACGGCCAGTGGATCCTTGCGGTTCAGGACGATCTGACGGCCACCACTACGGGCACAACCCATAATCCCTGAATATCCCCGAATCTGGGGTAAACGCCGATAACGGCGCCTATGACATTGCTAGCGGGGCAATTTCCCCACCCTACGTCCCCGATCGGCCGATGCGGAGCGTACCCGGAAGACTGGTCGCGCCTTCTCCCGCTACATACTGTGAATGCCGGCAAAGGGGGTAGTAGCGATGGAGCGCGCATTGCATCTTGCGGTAGTGCTCCCTACATTCAAGAGAAGTGCACGCCCCGCAAGCTGATTATGGCTGCATTCTTGATCACTGATGCATAGGGCAACCGCCCGGTGGAGGACGGCTCCTCCACCGGGCGGTAGTAAGCGCCCAGAGTCAGATGGCATCCATAGACTCTCGTTTGAGAGGTGATTCTTCCTCCTGTGCGAATGAGGCGTCAGGTTCTAGGTGGCGACGCCAAATCAGAGCCGCAGCAACAGATATCAGCCCGAGAAGAGTTCCGTAGTATGCCGGAGCCACTGGCCCGAACCACTGAACGAGCTGGAGTGCTATCAGAACGACGGGACCCATGATGAGTGCTGTGCCGATGTTGTAGGCCATGTTCCCTCCCGTGGCACGAACCGCCGGAGGCATTGCTTCTGCCGCTACCAAGGGGAACATTGCGTAAAGGGAAGCGAGCAGAACAGCCAATACCGACATTCCGAGCGCGATGGCAGGAATGCTCTCCGAGGTGATCAGGAGATAGCAGGGGATCAAGGCGCATGTGTATGCCACAGTGAAGCCCAGGCGGGAATAATGACGCTTTATGCGGTCGATAACCATGCCCCACACGGGGATGCACAACGCGAACAGCAGGAAGGTGACGGCGATGACGGCTGAGACCGTATCCTGATCGATTTCCCGGCTGCGGAGGTAGGTCGGCAGGTACGCCAGGAAGAGAATACAGTTACCCATGAATACGAAGCCCAGGAGTGTCACAGCCAGGATCTTGGTCTTGTGTATCCGCAGTATTTCCTGGCCGGGACGACGGGCGTCTTCCCCTGCTGCCTTGATGGCAGAAAAGACCGGTGTCTCCGTAAGCAGTGACCTTATATAGAGCGCAACAAGGGCCAAGGGGGCGCTTGAGAGAAACAGCCAGCGCCAGCCGCTGTCATTGAACCATTCGTTGCCACCGATGTTCATGAGGGCGAAAGAGAACGCAAAGGCGACAGGATAGGCCATGCCGGTTCCCATCTGAATGAGGGAAATTCCCAACCCTCGGCGCTCGGCGGGCACGTGTTCCATGACAAAGGTAACCGCGCCCATGAGTTCCCCTCCCGCTGCAATGCCTTGGGCAACGCGACAGAGAATAAGCAGGATCGGCGCCATGATGCCTATGGCGTCATAACCGGGCAGAAGTCCGATCGTGGTCGTCGCAGCGCCCATGAGAAGAACAGTGAACATCAGTACGTTCTTACGGCCAATCTTGTCGGCTATGATTCCGAGCGCGATACCGCTGAACGGGCGAACGGCATACGTGACAGCAAAGGTGCTGAAGGACGCTAGGAGCTGCACGGATTCGCTGGCGTTCCCATAGAAAATGTGGCCTATGGTGGCAGCAGCATATGCAAAAACAATTGCGTCATACCATTCGACAAAGTTGCCCAAGGCTCCGGCAATGATGGTTTTTTTCGGAAGAGCTCTATTAGACCTAACTGAGGTAGCCGTCACATCAATCAACTTTCACTGAAGCCAGGCTTTTTACAGCTGCGCCCGGCTGGACGATCAATACGAACAAATGAAGCCGTTTTTTACGTCCGGCTTTGCGGTAGATTGCCTCGTTAATAGCGGCGCAGAACTTCAGGCCGGCTGACCCTGCCGGCATTTAAGTGCGGCTTGAACGGTGTCGAACTGTTTGAAGTCGGGCCGCGCATCACTGGGGTGCCCCCAGATCACAAGCATTCTCAAGGGAGTATTTCCCGCATTTTCCACGCCACGGTCGTCTTCAGGGCGGGTCAGTGCGGCGTCCCCGGGATAAAGCAGCTGATGTGCGCCGTTAACCGTCAGTTGCGCTGTTCCGGACATGACAAAGTAAAGCTCTTCCAGGTTTTCGCCGGAGCGGGGATGACTGTGTATCCCCTCCCCTCCCCCAACCGGAAATTCCCAGGCCTGCACCATTACAGGCAATTCGGATTCCGTCAGGAAATAACTCTGGATCGAGAGGGGACTTTTACCTTCATGAAGGTTGAACGGGTAAACACAATCGCCTTTTCGTTCGATCATTATGACTCCTTTGTCATGCATGGAAAGCGCTATTGCGCCGGTATGTGATTCCGGTCACCATGACCTGTGAAGAGCGTATATGGGGGCTTAGCGCATGGACCATATGCGCGTGTATGAACCTTGGACCTAGTTTTCCTCGGAATGTAGAAAGAGAGGCAATTCGGTCTCCAGGAAGGCCATAAGCCCAACACCGATTTGGAGGGCGAGGCGATCATTGCCGTTCTTCAAGTCATATCCGGTCTGTTCTTCAATCCGCGCGAGCCGGTAGTAAAGAGTGGTCCGGTGGATATTAAGGCGCTGCGATGCTCTGGTGATGTCGCCGCTTTCTTCCAGGAAGACCGATACTGTTTTCATCAAAGCGGCACCCGAACTCGATGTAGCCAGTTCACTGACTGGTGCAGGGATGACTTGGGCCGGGTCCTCCAAAACCGCGCGCAGGAGAACCCCCTGAAAATTGCAGTCGGACCATGACAAGCAGCGTTTGTTCCTGTCAATGGCCGCGTAGGCGGCAAGCGCCGCCTGCGTAAGCAACTCCTCGACTTCGGTGACCCGACCCCAGCTGCTAAGACCGACAGACAGCCGGTCGTATTCCTGCCTGGCTAATGAGTGATCGACCGGGAATCCGGCTTTGTCCGGGGAACGGCGGTGTTGGTCCCTGATGACGGTCAGGGCGATCCGTCCCCGTGCGACTGAAGCTGTCCTGATGATCCTGCGGTCATGTATTGACCTGGCTATAAGTTCATCGAGGATCTGCGCCGGACGAACCGGATCTTCCGGTTCCTGGTGGAAATAGACCACGAAGACGGCGATGTTGGTTTGCGGGTCGATTAGTTGACCCTTCCAAAAATCCCTTAGCTCATGCCTGCGGTTCGGTTTGGAAAGGATCTTCAGGAACGTGGCCCAGACGACGGCTTCCTGCTGTACCGTTCTGTCTGGTTCCTGGCTCAGTATGAGGGCAAATTCGGGAAGAGAGGCCGCAACTATTCTGTCGTCAGCTTCGCTGGCCTCTCCGATCAGCCAGAGAAACCCAACCCATTCGCCGTTTCGCTGCACCGGATAGCACCGACGGACCGTGATTCCGAGGCCGTCGTTCGCGGGAATGCGGATAGGACCTCTGAGGTTTGCCGCATCCACGAAGCTGTACAGGTAGGCAGACGATTCATCGTCCAGGTGGCGGGAAACGAGCACGTTCACGCGCAGGCCGTCCAGGTCGCCGAAATGACGGCTACTGGTGACGAAGTGGCGATGGCGGTCATCAACAGCCACGGACCGACCAAGCTTTTCGGCGAGCTGATCGACGAAGTGCTGTACAGCGTCACGGTTCACAGTCATTTATATACTCCTGCAGCGTTGAACAACTGCGCCGACGAAGGGCAGGCTCCGATTTGGCGGGCACCGGGAGCGGTCTTCCCGTCGTGGCCGCTGAACCGGGTTCCCGTCGACGATACTCTGCCGGCGCCTGCCGTGGCAGGGTCAGGCAGAGCGTCCTTGCGTGTCGGCATCCTTGAGGGTACATCTGATATACCCAAATTTCGGGCCGGAAGTTCCGGCCAGGTGACCGATAACAGCGCATATGTCCCGCTTGGAGATAAGCGCCTCGCTCCTGCCAACACTGGTGCCCCTGGGCAGCGGCAGCATCGTCTTCAGCGACGACGGCCAGGGCGGCTGGATCTGGGAGTACCCGGCCAAATAGCCCTCCGGGCAGGTGGGCGAAGCAGACGGCTTACCCACCTGTCCGCGGTATTCAGGACACCGCTTTACGGTAGGCTTCGACGACCTCGGAGGAGATCCGTCCCCTCCCGGAAACGGTGTAGCCGTTTTTCTTGGCCCATTCGCGGATTTTCCGGGTTGCTTCACGGCTGGAGCCGGCTGGCGCCGTGGGCGCGGCCTTCCCGCGTGCGGAGGCCGCCGAGGCCTTGCGTCCGGCTTTTACATACTGTGTGAAGGTCTTGCGCAGGACCCTGGCGTCGTCAGCGGACAGATCGATTTCGTAGT
>NZ_JBNHIC010000113.1:0-4285 GCF_059092905.1 Arthrobacter sp. B0427-1-12
CGGGACCGGCGGTTATCCACCGAGCCTGGACCGTCCCCGGGCAGCCCATCCCTGGCGTTCCACTGACCGCGACGGTCCGGTCAGCTAAATACCCCTGTGCGCTGTTATCGGCGCTGAAGGAGCCGGTGCACCACAGCTGGCGGGGCGTGGAGCAGGCTCCCGTCCTTCCAAAGGATGGGAGCCTGGTCCGACTGGTGTTCAAACCGTTCCAAGGGTGAACACCGCCAGCGTAGGACAGACAGCCTGTAATCTCCTTGGAGCCGCAGGTGAGTAGCGCCCCGGTCGGGGAGCCGGTAAGAGGGCCGTCCCACCACGGCCGGCGGCAGGGCCAGGCCCGGCCCCGGCGCGGGTGCATCCTTGGCTGCCGCCGGTGCCGGGGAAGGCGCCAGAACGTGATCGGTGTCCGCTCTGCTAATTTGCGCGGGCTAGATCAGGCGGTCTCCGCAGCCCGCGTTGACGGCGTCGCGGATTACGTCCTCGATCCTGCCGCGGCTCCGATAGGATTCCCTCTGCCGGGTGGCCCCGGAGCCGTTCCTGAGGATGCCTGCGACCGCTGTTTCCACGATCGGGTCTTCCTGCCACTCGGCCAGGACGGGACGGACGAGGTCCAGCAGCCGGCCGACGGCGTCGGCGGCTGGGCAGGGACAGTGGGTTACGGGGTCCACCAGTTGGTCTTCAACCCCGGACCTGCTGGCCTCCCATGACCACAATCGCAGCTGGGACACGGTCACCTGCTCCGCAGGCCGGCCGGAGCGCCACTGCCGTGCGGCCGTTTCCACCAGGGCGCGGATGATTCCGGCTATGGCGGCAGCATGGGCGGGATCAAGGCACACGTCCGCTACGCGCACCTCCACGGTGGGGAACCGCCGGGAGAGCCGGGCATCGAAATAGATCATGCCGTCGTCGACCAGGACTCCGGAGTTCAGCAGGTCCTCGACCTGCCGGTTGTACTCGGCGGCTGAACCGAAAAGTTCCACCGGTCCCGCTGAGGGCCAGCGGCTCCACGCCTGGTACCGGTAGCTGCTGTAACCGGAATCCGTACCGTTCCAGAACGGGGAATTGGCGCTCAACGCGATGATCAGCGGCAGCCAGGAGCGGATCCGGTCCAGAACGGCAACGCCCTCCTCCGCCGATTCGACCGAAACGTGGACATGGAACCCGCAGGTCAGCTGCTCCTGCAGGGTCAGCCCGAAGCGCTCACGTATCCTCCGGTAACGCGCACTTGGCACCAGGTGCGGCCGCACGGGCTGCGGACAGGTCGCCAGGGCCACAGCCCGTGCCCCCGCCCGCACCGCGGCTGCATCCGCCATTGCCCGCCCGTGCCTGATGGCGCCGGCCAGATCGGTCAGCCACAACTGCGGCGGGCCCACTACCTCAATTTGTTCCTGCTGAACTTCCAGAATGAGCTGGTGCCTGCCCGGTCCCTGCCCGGAAGGAACCTTGTCAGCACCGCCCTCGTCCCGGCCCGCGGCCACAACATCAAAGGCCGCGGCCAAAGGCTGCATGCTGGCAGCACCGACCAAAAGGAGCTCTTCCTCCACACCGAAGGTGCGTACCGGTGTACCGGACAGGGAACGGGGTGTTTGGGTGGAAGTGACCGCAAGGGGGTAGCGGCCGCCTGTGTTACCGGTTGCTGAGGTAGGGGTCATCCAGAGGCCTAACACGAAATGATTCCCGGCAAGCCCTTTCAGGACCTGCCACAAACATAACAGCGCCCGTTCACCCGGCCGGTGTCCGCCGGCGGTTTCGGTGCTTGTCCCCAAACGGTTCAGCCAGCGGGGGCTGATAATCGTTGTCAGATTCCGCTCCTCGCCGGCCGGCGGAGGAGGGAGGGCGTCCTTATTAATCGGTTTTTCGTTTGGCGGCTTCCACGCGCTGGCGGAGTTTGTCCTCGGCCTCCTCGCGGCGGCGCCACAGGGCCCGCAGATCCTTGTTGGAGTCGGATCCGGCCTTGGCGGTGTCCGGCAGGCGGGCCGGGCCGGTATGGGCGGCCTCGGATGCTTCATCGCGCATACCCTCATGGTCCCACCGGCCCGGGGCCGGGCGAAGCGAAGATCCGAACGCATCCAAAATCGGCGGCGTACCCGGGCACGCAAGGTCCGGCCGTTCTATCCAAAAACCCGGCCGTTCTATCCAAAAAGGCGGGGTTGAAAGGCGGCCGGAAGCCGGGTCGGTTCATGCCTGGTTTCTCTGTAGCGGGCGGTGGTGAGGGGCCAGCCTGCGCTTTCTCTTGCCGCTGCTGCAGGGGCGGCCTAGCCTGAAGTGGTCCGTTGCCGAAGACCGTGGAGGTGCCTGATGGCTACCGGTGAAACAGGTTTTGATGATGTGTCCTACGATCTGATTTCCGTGCAGTACCACTCGCTCAAAGCCAGTCATGACTACGGCCAGTATGTGCGTGATGCCCGTAATGCCGGCCGTGAGGACATCGCGGAATTCTTTGAGCAGATCATGTCCCAGGATTCCGAACGTGCGGCCCGGTGCCACGAATTCCTCAAGGAGCGCTCCGGCTCGGAGGAATCCGGGCCGGCCCTGACCTAACTGCCGGGATGGCCCGTGTCGGGGGCTGTACACCGCACTACCGGGTACGGCCCCCGACTCATGCCTGCGTAGGACCGGTCACCGCCTGCACAGTGCGCATCTGCAGATGCCGACCCGGCGCGCCGGAGCCCCGGCAGTGAGATGGTCATTGACCTGTTGGCTGGCCCTCCGGAGCCGGAAGCCCTTGTCCGGCGGTAAACCTCTGCGGCTCCGGACGGGGCCGATATGGATAGAGGGCCCGGCTGAGGTTTGCAGGGGCGGGAAAACGGTGTCCTGATACGGTACGTGCTGTCCCGTTAGAGTCAGGGCCGAGCAGGGGAGATGGTGTATGACGGAGAGATTTACCGGGGACCGGACAGCATCGTTGCGCTTGACCGATGAGGGGATCCTGTTCCTGCGGTGGACGGCCGGTGTTCACATTGGAGAAGAGGACGCCCGTGCCGCGATGGAACTGGTCAATGACATGTGCGGCGGGACAGGCCGGCCGCTGCTGATTGACATGGCCGGCACGGCCTCGGTCAGCCGGGGTGCCCGTACGGTTTTCACCCGTTCGTCCTGCGCCTCGAAAATCGCGCTGCTGGGTACATCGCCCGTGGACCGGGTACTGGTCAATTTCTTCCTCGGCGTCTACACGCCCCCGTGCCCGACCCGGTATTTCACCTCACATCGTGAAGCCCTGCAGTGGCTGCTGGAGAGCCGTACGCGCTGACCGGCCTCAGCAGTCCCACAGGCCTTTTCCTCCGGGTGAGATCGGCAAACTGGAACGGCTGCCCTCATGGACTGAAGGTGCGCCGGATGGCAGCCGGACCCATCGGTACCTGGAGCCCGGCAGGCCGGAGGACAGCCCTGCGCGTCGGCTGCCCTGAGAGACGGGCCGCCGCGGAGTTCTCCATACCGGCAGTGTTCTTTATCGCTGCCGGTGCATGAGGCGAATCTTTGGCTACCGTAAACTTCCTGAATGAGTACGGGTGACTTCCCCGAAGCAGGTATGCGGGATGACTGTGCAGGCCAACACAGTTGGATCATCAGCCATGTTGACCTGCACGATTCAGGCGGGACCTTCTACTACGCATGCAAATGGTGTGGATTTCCAACCCCCGAGCCCGCCTTCTAAAACCCGCGCCGGCGGCAGGAAGCCACAAAGCTTTGCCTTCCCTGCTGCCGTTTAAACAGGACATATGCGCTGTTCTCGGCGTTCAGACCAGCTTGGGGTTAAGCCTGAAAGCCTGGCTATTGATCGGCTGCGTCGTCCATGGGCTCGATCAGGTCGGGCCCGTTGTCGCGCACCGAGTTCACCCGGTCGCTGACCGTTACCGGGACCGGCTCCGGCTCCGGCATGGCATCGAGCAGGCCGACGACGTCGGCCTTGGCCGTGGTCTTCGGGTCCAGTCAGTCGGCCTGCAGGTCTTCGGGCACGATGACCGGGGTCCGGTCGTGGATGTGGCCGAGTGAATCCTGGGCGCTGGTGGTGATGATGGTGCAGGTGGCCGGCCACTTGTCCGGATGGTCCTGCGGCAGGGACGGATCCGGCCAGAACTCATACAGCCCCGCAAACGCCAGCAAACCCCCTCCGCCGGGCGCAGGTAGGTAGGGACCCTCCCGTTGGCGGTCTTCATCCACTTGTAGTAAGCCCTCCGCCGGCACCAGGGCCCGGCGTCTGACCGCAGCGGACCGGAACGAGGGCTTCTCCAGCTGTTGCAGACGCTGACGCGGTGGGACGATGAAAGCGGCAGCCCCGGAGGCTGCC
>NZ_JBNHIC010000114.1:0-4188 GCF_059092905.1 Arthrobacter sp. B0427-1-12
GCAGGAACCGCAGTAGATGTTGAACGGGACCATGACGCGGTCGCCGCGTTTGAGGTTCTGCACCGAGGGGCCGACCTCTTCCACCTCGCCGATGAATCGCCCGCCGCATGAACAGCCGCGAGTTCCCCATGCTCCCGCTCACCGCCGAGCAGCTCCGCCTCTTCGGCACCGGCAGGTCCGGGATCGAACAGGAAGGCTCCGGCTCCGGCGGCTCGGACTCCGTCGCCGTCAATACCAAGGTCCAGGCTCCGCCGAGCCCCGGCATGATCATCACCCTCATCGTGCTGCCCATCGCCCTGATCATGCTCGGCACCGTCGGCTCCGTCGTGCTGCCCCAGGACTCCGACCTGGCCCAGGTCTTCGGCTTCATCGGGGCACCCATGATCGCCCTGCTCGTGGCACTGTTCCTGGCCTACTGGTTCCTGGGCATCCGCCGAGGCTGGTCCTCCCAGGCCACCGGCGAAATCATGGACGCCGCGCTGGCACCCACCGCGATCGTCATCCTCGTCACCGGCGCCGGCGACGTCTTCGGCAAAGTGCTCACCGTCAGCGGCATCGGCACCGCCCTCGCCGAGGGGCTCGCCAGCGTCGGCCTGCCGGTGATCCTCATGGCCTTCATCCTGGCCGCCGTGTTCCGCGCCTCCCAAGGCTCGGCCACCGTCGCTATCATCACCACCGCAGGCCTCCTCGCCGCGTCGGTCGAGGCCGGCAGCTACACCCCGATCCAGACCGCCCTCATCCTGCTCGTCATCGGCTTCGGTGCCTTCGGCCTGAGCCACGTCAACGACTCCGGCTTCTGGATCGTCACCCGGTACCTGGGCCTCTCGGTCTCCGACGGCCTGCGCACCTGGACCGTCCTGACCACAATCCTCGGCGTGACCGGTTCCTGCTGACCTCCGCCGCCTGGGTCCTCGCCAGCGGAATCGGGGTTTGATGCGCGCCCGCCTTGACGACGTTATCTTAGCCTCGCTGCGGCGCGGTGAGGCGGTCCCGGCCTTCACCTGCTACGATTTCGCCACCGCAACCTCCGTTGTGGAGGCTGCAGAGGAAGCCAGGCGCGGCATCGCCCTCCTGGTCGCTTCGAAGACTGCCGCGCGCACCTCCGGGCTTCGCCTCATCACCGCGCTGCGCAGCCTCGCGAACGGCGCCGCCGTTCCGGTGACCGTTCAGCTTGACCACGCCAACGACCTGCACGTCATCAGGGAGGCCGTGACCGCGGGTGCGGACGCGGTGCTGGCCGACGGCTCCTCCCTCGATTTCGAGGACAACATCGCGCTGGTGCGAACCGTGCGGGATCTGGTCGGACCCGACGTCGTACTGGAAGCAGAGCTCGGCGGACCCGCCGGCGACGAGGACAGAGCCTTCGCTCAGGATGCCGCCGGCCTCACCGACCCCGGGCAGGTCTCCGAGTTCGTCGCGCGCAGCGGTGCCCAGCTCCTCGCTGTCGCCGTCGGCAATGTCCACGGCAAGTACAAGGGCGAGCCGGTCCTGCGCTGGGACGTTCTGGGGCGGGCCGCGCAGGAGACCGACGTGCCGTTGGTGCTCCACGGCGCCTCCGGCATCCCGCAGGCCGACCTCGCGAGGGCGGCGTCCTTTCGGATCGGCAAGATCAACATCAACACCGGACTCCGAACCGCCGTGCTCGCCTCCGTCGCCTCCGGGGCCAACGGATTCAGGGCCGACGTCGAGAATCTCGCCGGGCTGCTGTCCGAATGGTCGGCAGCGGCCCGCGGAGTGGCCGGAGGAGTGCTGGAAACCCTGCGCGCCTGAGCGATGCGCGGGGGGAGGACGCCGCCGCGCCTGCTGACCAAGACCGGCACCGCATTTGCCCGCTACCCGGCCAGCGGAGCCACGACGTCAACCTCATGGCACAGCCCGTCCAAAGCGGCGGCCCCAAACCCGGGCCGCCGCTTCGGCGTTCCTGGCACGCCGTTCTGAGGAAATGACCGTGTCATATGCCCTGATATCGGCGATTGCGGTGTACTCACAAGTAGCGGGCACCTGGCGGATCGGTCAGGAGTCCGGCTGTGCGCCCGGGTGGCCGTTTTCGATGACGAAGCTGGCGCGGGTCCGTACCGGTGCTCCGGGGCGGGTGACGAAGTCGACGGTCCGGAAATCGGCGGTCCACTCCGTGGGGGTGACGACGTTGCGCACGTAGCCCCGTTCACGGTTGATGAACTTGATGTGGGGGTTTTCGTTCAGCTGTTTCCGGTCACCTTCGGTGGTGGCGGTGTCGTCGCCGCCCGAGGTGATCGATGTGCCCACCAGTTCGGTGCCCACGGTCGGTGAGGCGGGGTTATTGAAATCGGTTTTGATGTCGCAGACGTAGTTCATGTGTACGTCGCCGGTGATCACGACCGGGTTCTTGCCGGGCCCGATCGCGGAGAAGTGCTCGCTCATCCGGTTACGGGCCACGAGGTAGTTGTCCCATGAGTCGTCGTTGAAGCCCTGCTCCGGTCCGGCCGTGAAGTCCCGTTGGGAGAAGACCACCTGCTGGGCGAGGGTGTTCCACCGGGCGGTGGGGCCGGCCAGGGCCCGGCGCAGCCAGGTCTCCTGCTCGTTGCCGAGGATGGTGCGGGCCGGGTCGGTGCGGCCGGCATCCGTTTTGGCCTGGTCGCTGCGGTACTGCCGGGTGTCGAGCATGTAGATGTCGATGAGGTCCCCGAAGGTGCGCCGGCGGTAGATCTGCACGTTTGGTCCGGCCGGCTGCTGTGCCAGCCGCAGCGGCATGTGTTCGTAGTAGGCCTGCAGGGCCTGCGCGCGGCGGGCGCGGAACTCTTCGACCGGGACGTTGGGATCGGCGTCGTCGCCGGCCCAGTTGTTGTCCACTTCGTGGTCGTCGAAGGTGACCAGCCACGGGAATGCTGCATGTGAGTCCTGCAGGTCTGGATCTGTCTTCACCTGGCCGTGAATGACCCGGTAATCGGCAAGTGTCTTTGCTTCGTGGCCGGTAACCCAGGGGCGTCCGATTTTTCCTGGGCCTCCGCCTTCATAGATGTAGTCACCGAGGAAAACCACCAGGTCGAGGTCTTCCTGGGCCATGTGGGCGTGGGCGGTGTAGAAGCCCGCGGGGTAGTTCTGGCAACTGGCGAAGGCAAAGGAGAAGGAGCTCAATGCCGTCCCGGCCGCCGGTGCGGTGCGGGTGCGGCCCACCGGGCTCACCGCGTTGCCGACGTGGAAGCGGTACCAGTACTCGCGGTCCGGACGCAGCCCGGTGACCTCCACGTGCACGGAGTGCGCCAGTTGCGGGAGCGCCTTGGCTGAACCGGACTGCACCACCCGGCGCATGGACGGGTCCTCGGCCACCTGCCAGGTCACCGGCACCTGGAGCTCGGGCATGCCGCCGGTCCCGTCCAGTGCGAGGGGTTCCGGGGCCAGGCGCGTCCAGATGACGACTCCCTCCGGCAGCGGCTCACCGGAGGCCACACCCAGGGTGAACGGGTCGTTCTGGAACCGCGGGTTGGCCCAGGCCGGACTCGGCGCGGCCAGCGCCGAGCCCACGGCGGCAGCCAGGACACCGGTGCCCGTGATCGTAAGGAAGCTGCGGCGCGAGGCCGGCGCGGCGGAAAAAGTCATACGTATATCTCCTGAAGCAGGTGGTGGTGTCGCCCCAGCATTCCGGAGACAGGTAAAGGGATTCCGGAGAGCAGATGAACACCGGGCGGTGCCACCGTGAATCCAGCAGACCTATGCGCCGGCAGACAGGGCGCCCTCACACCTGGAGCCCAATGCCGCAACAGGCGCCGGTACCTGCTCGACCGGCGGCCGTACGCGCCAGCTGCAACTGATGAGCATCACTGATGAACCAACGACTGGTGCCACAGTCATCAGTGTGAGTCCGGTCGTTTCAAGTGCTGCGATCCTGAACCTTGGCGGCACCCACTGATCCGGTTCACATGTCGGGGCGGGACCGGCCATGCCATCGTGCATATGCACTGTTATCGGTGCAGGGGCTATCGACCCCAGCGTGGGCCGGTGCCGGTTCGGGCGCCGGTTAGGCCGGTTCCGGAAATCCCGGACCATGACGTCGAGGTGTCTCCGGTGTAAGCCATCAGTACCAAAGCAGTACCACGCCGGTACCGAACCGGTATTGTGTCTTGTCTCAAGACATCATGGACACACGATCTCATGACATCGTGGACACGATGTCTCACTGCTTCGGGGACAGGTGTCGCGGCCGTGGTGGGT
>NZ_JBNHIC010000115.1:0-4168 GCF_059092905.1 Arthrobacter sp. B0427-1-12
AGCGGCGGCTGCACGGCATCGAGGACATTGCGCAGGTGGAGCGTGCCTGCCTGGAGCCCAACGGCATGATCAGCGTCGTCCGCCGGGACCGTGGCGGGACCGAACCGGTGCAGCCCCCCCCGAAGCCCTGTAGCTGTTCTTTCGGCCGCGGTGCCGCGGCAACCGAACCGCACTCCAGCCACCGGAGCGAACGGGCGGCCGCATCACGGGATGCAGGACTGCCCGGGCCGGCAGTAAAGGGGCAGATCGGGCGGGAAAACCGGCCGGCAAGACGATGGGCGGCAGGAACCGCATCCGGCTCCGTCGATTTTGCCTCCAATACGATCGCCGGGAAGGCCTCAACCTATGCGCTGATACTCGGCGGTTAAGACCCCGGCGGATCCGCGTTTGGCTGCCGTTTCGGGCAAGTGCCGGTGCCGGGGAGCGGATCCATAATGGGAATAAGGAAACACCTTCAGGGTTTTCAAACCGGTGAGGGCCTGCCGGGCGGGCAGGATCTTGCCGGAGCATGCGGGAGATGTCCGGTGTTGTCGTATGAAGAGAACAGGCGCCTGGCGCAGCTTGAGCGTGACCTGGCCGCCGAGGATCCCAGGCTGGCACGCATTCTGTCCGACGGGCCGGTGGACTCTCCGTCCCTGGGCCCTCCTGGGGCGGTGCGCCGGGCGGTCCTGACCGCAGTGATGGGCGCGGCTGTGTTCATCCTCGGCATCGCCTCGGAGCTGGCGGTCTTCACTGTTGGCGGATACGTGCTGGTGTATGCGGCTGTTCTGCGGTTTTTCTTTTTGTGCTGTCTGGATGACAGCTGCCCCTAAGACCGGCAGGAGCGCGGGGCCGCTGCCCGCACCGGTAGAGCGCCGGCTGCCAAGGTGCCTGTCAGTTCGGAACTGCAACCGATACCCAGGCATGGGGCGTGGAGGTGTGCGGGGAGCGCAGGTACCGCATACCGGATGAGGGGAGGCAGGCCATGGCCGCTGAGGATGCTGAATACGGGGATATCGCGGATCACGATGTCATCAGCCTCAGGTGCGTGTGCGGCAACAGCGCCGGCGATGAGGGGCTGATTGACGTCAATGAGGCGGGCATCGCCGTTTCTGTCGACCCGGGCACCGTGGTGCCGGAGGGCCTGGCCGAATGGCCTGAGGCTGACAAGGTCTATACGCTGTGCCCGGCCTGCGGCCGCGTCTACAGCAACGCAGTCATGGAAACAACCAACACGGCTCCGGTGGCCTTCCGGGCCAAGGTCAATGAGGGCCCCGTTGCCGAGGCGCTGCGCGTGCACCGGGAACTGGAGAACCAAAACCGCTGGGGCGCCCACACCGCAGAGCCCTGGCCACATCCTGCAGCAACGCTTCCCCGACACTCACATGAGTGAACCACGGCGGGCTGAGCCGTGAGTGTAGGGGCGCCGGGCCTGGACCAGCCGATCGCGGATATCCTGCAGTCCCGTAAAACATATGCGCTGCTATCGGCTGTGGTCAGGGACAAGGTGCTGCCTGTCCCGTACCACTGACGGGAGGCGGACGGGCGCCGAATTGGGTTTGAGTTCGTCCTGCGGTTCGGGGATTGCACGCCTTCGTCGAGGCCGCATATATACCGTGGAGCCGGGGGTGATCGGGGCTGACGGGAGCGGGAGACCGTGTTCCCGTCGGCTCCTCATGCGGCGGGTCCATGGTTACACCGGCCGGCATCCCAGGGCAGCAGTGAACCTTTTTCGCAAGCGGGCAAGCTCCGTGCCCGGCATGGAAGGGGATAGGCGGCGGGGTTTTTCCGTCTTGAATGCGGGGTTCCATCGGAGGAGCCCGGTGGTGAAGACTAAAGACATGCGTACCTTTGGCGTCGAGGAGGAACTGCTCCTGGTGGACGCGAAGACCGGGGCGTTGACCCCGGTCTCGGAGCAGCTTCTCGAGGAGGAACAAGACGGCAGGACCGCCCTGGCCGAGGCCGCGGATTCTGCGGGTGCGTACTCGGGGGCACTGACCTGGGAACTGAAACAGGAACAGCTCGAAGCCGTGTCAGCCCCGTACAAGGACCTGCGGGAGCTGGCTGCGGGCATCAGAGCAGGCCGCGCGGAGGCTGATCGCCAGGCCCGGCGGTTCGGGGCCAGGGCCGCGGCACTGGGAACCTACCCCCTGCCGGCCTCCACCCGCCTGGTCCGGCGTCCGCGCTACCAGGCGATGGAAGCCCGTTACGGTATGACGCTGCGCGAGCAGCTTAGCTGCGGCTTCCATGTCCATGTCGCCGTCGCCTCCGATGACGAAGCTGTGGCGGTCCTTGACCGGATCCGGATCTGGCTGCCGGTTCTGCTGGCACTGAGCAGCAACTCCCCGTACTGGCAGGGAACCGACAGCGGCTACGCCAGCTTCCGATACCAGGTCTGGAAGCGCTGGCCCACCGCCGGACCCACCGAACTTTTCGGCTCCCCGTCCGCTTACCACAGCCTGGTCCGCATGCTCCTTGAGTGCGATGTCCTGCTCGATCAGGGGATGGTCTACTTCGACGCCCGCCTGAGCAGCCGGCACCCCACAGTGGAAATCCGGATCGCGGACGTCTGCCTCGAAGCGGACCACGCCGCGGCCCTCGCCGGAATGTGCCGTGCCCTGGTCGAGACCGCGGCACGGAACTGGCACGACGGTCTGCCGCCTCCGGCAGTCCCGGCGGAACTGCTGCGCCTTGCTTCCTGGCGGGCCAGCAAATCCGCAGTCGGCGATGACTTGCTCCACCCGTTGGAGAACGGCCGCTGCCCGGCAAAAACAGCCGTCGGCGCTCTGCTCAGGTACGTAGGACCGGTCCTGGCCGAAACCGGTGACCTGGAACCGGTCAAGTACCTGGCCGGCCGGATCCTGCGCACCGGAACCGGCGCAGACCGCCAACGGGCAGTCTTCGCCCGCCACGGCAAACTCACCGACGTTGTCTTTGACGCCGTCAGGCGCACACACCTTCCCGCCGCTACCCTTTGACCGCCGCCCCTTTCGAATGCAGAGGGTGCCGTGGCTCTGGAGAGTTGCCCTGGACAAGGCTCATAACGAAGGCAGAGTGTTCGAGACGAACACCAGTGCCGGCCGGCGTCTGCTATCGCCGTTCGGGCCCCTGAACGCCCGGCCAGCACATCAAGGATAAGAAGGCTTCGATGCCGTTATCGGATGAAGAGCGCAGGCGCCTTCAGGAGCTCGAAAAGGAACTCACTGCAGAGGACCCGGACCTTGCCCGCGAGTTACGGGACGAGGGACCCTCGGATAGGACCGGAGCCCGAAAAATCTACGGCCTTCTGACCATCGTGGCCGGTTTCGCTCTGGTCATCGCGGGGATCAGCACGCAGCTTACCGTTCTTGGCGTCATCGGTTTCCTGGCAGCAGGCGCGGGCGCTTACCTCTTCCTCAGCGGCCTCAGCCCGCAACGCTCCCCCGAATAGTAGGGCCGTTTAGTCATCCGGGTAGTCGAGCAGAACCGCCTCACCGTATGATTCGGTTCCCAAGCCGGCGTTCCGAGTTATAGATGGCTGCCGCCGGGATCTCATGGCTGTTGCCGGGGCAGCAGGCCCTGGCGGGTGGCGGTGACGACCGCCTCCAGCTGGGAGTGGCTCCCAGTTTGGACAGGATGGATTTAGTGTAGCCGTGGCAGGTTTGGGTGGAGATGCCCAGCGTGCGGGCGTTGGTGCGCACATCGGTGCCGGTGGCCATCAGGCGCAGCACGCCCATTTCCCGCTGGGTCAGGGACGGTACCTGCGGCCCTGCGGCCTGCTGCTGCCGGAAGGCGGTCAGGCGCGCCAGCAGCGCCGGATCAGTGATCATGCTGCCGGTCCTGGCGTCCCGCGGGGTCTGAATCAGTGTGGCCAGGGATCCTTCCTTGGCCACGAACGCGGCCACGCCCAGGGCCGCTGCCCGTTCCAGTACCTCGGCGGAGGCCATCAGTGGTTACCGGCAGGTGACACAGGGGGTTGACTTCCGTGCTGCTCCGTCCCATGCGTTTCAGGAGGGAACGGAGCAGCGCGCCGTGGCTTTATCGAACGGCTCTGCGGCCGGCCGCTCGTCGAGGGTGCGCCAGAAGTTGCGCATCAGGGCCTCGAAGGCATCGGTGGCAGCGTCGGTGTCGTCATTGATCACCAGGTCGTAGGCCAGCCCGTGGAACGAGTTGACCAGCAGCCTGGCTTCTGTGGCTGCCTCGTCCGGTG
>NZ_JBNHIC010000116.1:0-3832 GCF_059092905.1 Arthrobacter sp. B0427-1-12
ACACCGCGAACGCGGCGCATCACAGCCAAATCAACCAAACAAAACATTTGGTATCAACAAACTTGGCACACTATTGAGTTCTCAAACAACAGGCACATGCATTTACTTTTCAAAACCGCGGTCACTTCCTTTCGGAAATGTATTTCAAGCGGCTTCGCTTTTCTTTGCTGCGATGTTTCTAATCTAATTCATGAATTTCTTTCCTGTCAAATCCGCGATTTCCGCGGAATTTCATTGGAAATTCACGAACCGACCCGCCAAAAAACCGCCGGATAATTGCGCAGGCCATTCAGGCGCACACCATTTCCGGTGAATAATTTGAAGGGGTTTTCGCCACTCAGCGGCGGCGACTCAGAAAACGATACACGCCTCCGCCCGGCGGCGCAAATCCGCCTTCAATTGCCTTGTGTGCTCCTGCAATCGCGCCGCTTCGGCTCGGTGGTCCAGGCTCTCGACCGCCTCCATGGCCCGGCACCTGTGGCGTTCACGAAATGCAGGACCGCAGCAGCACATCGGGTGCAGGGACATTCATGAGCTCCATCACTATTTCCTGCTGTTGACTTGGTCTTGCCGCTCGACCCCGCAGTGGGCATTCCCCGCCGGCCCCGCATCCTCACCGTCGATGAATGACAGAAGCCAACTCCCGCAGCTGGCCGGCCAGTGACTAATTCCATAATGCTCAGGAAAAGGCCGGGGTGGCCGCGGTTGCATCCTTGCACACGGACTTGGAGCAGAAAATTCTTCTTTGCTGATGACCTGGCGCTGGCTGATCTCAAAAATGTGTGGGACTTGAGTGAAGAGGCACCCCTGGGAGCTTGCGGCTGATTATCCATAGGAGCCATTTATCGTCGAACGGACAATAACTGTGGTCGAGCTCAACCAGTGCGTCGGGCTAAGGATGCAGGGGTGGGTGATGTTGGTGAGTCGGCAGTCAGGACGCGTCGCTGGAGAGATCCCGGACCCGCTTGAGCTCGGTCTGGGTCAGATTCGCCGCTTGACGGATGGCTTCCGTGGCTTCCCCGGCCTTGACGGCATCCTCGATGGTCGCTGTCAGGTGGAATTCGGCCTGGTCCATTTCTGCCTGCAGCGTTTCAACGTCCGCAGCAGCAACCCAGACCTGCTTCAGTTCCTCGTTCACATCTCACCTTTACTTCTCCGGCCCGCCGCAGGTGCTTGACGGGCATCCAGCAAACATCGCGAGCCACCGAGTTTACAGTGTAAGGCTGTGCTGTAAAGCCCGCCGCTTGTCTGCCGGTCCTGCCCGGGAGGGAGTCGGGACTTCCGACGCAGAGATGCCCGCGCGGATCCGGACGGGCGGGCGTAGGGTGGAGGGAAGGATGCAGGGAGGGGGAGGTCGATGGCCGGAGCCGGAGTGGAGCCGGAAAACGGAGGGCCGGACTCGGGGGCGGAGAAGCCCCGGCTTGAGCGGCAGCGGATTATCCGGGCCGGTGCGGACTTCATTGAGCGGTTCGGGGTGCGCCGGCTGACCATGCGCCGGCTCGGCACCGAACTGGGGGTGGAGGCGATGTCGCTCTACCGTTATGTCCCGTCGCGGGAGAATCTGCTGGACGGCATCGTGGAGGCTGTTCTGGATGAGCTCTCCAGCGATCCGGAAGTGTACAGCGAGCCCCGCCATGGGTGGCAGGACTATCTGATCCGCCTGGCGCACGGGCTGCGCCGGCTGGCCCTGGCCCATCCCCAGGTGTTTCCGCTCATTGCCACCCGGCACACCGAAGCGCCCTGGGTGCGGCCTCCTCTGCGCAGCCTGCGCTGGGTCGAATCCTTCCTCCGGGCACTGAAAGGCTCGGGCTTCTCCGACAAAGCGGCGGTGGACGCCTACCGCGCCTTCAGCAGCTTCCTGCTCGGACACCTGCTCCTGGAAGTCTCAGCCATGGGGGCCGACGTCGGCCCGGTCGAGGAAGCCGAACCCCGCCCGCCGCAGGAGGCGGACCTCAGCGGCTATCCGCTCCTGCAAAACCTTCAGGAACTCCTTTCGGAGGACCGCTCCGCACAGGAATTCGAAGAGTCACTCGAGAACCTGCTCGAGCGCCTGGAAACCCTGGCCGGCTAACCGCACCGGCACTTACAGGAAGAGGCATTCGGGCCTCCCGCCAAGCCGTTTTCACCGCCCTTCGCACCGGCGTAAACCGGCCGGAGGAATTTGCATCAAGTGCTAAGCATGCTTAGCTTACATTGTAAGCGAGATCCGATGGGGGTTCGGATCCTCATGGATTCGGCCTGCTGATCACCGGTGGCCGGAGAATGCAGCGGCGTGGCCGGCATGTGCCGCGGCCTGTCGGGGATATGACCTGAGGAGAAAAACATGCATATTGTCCGTGACAACTTCGACGGGTCCCGTTTCGATGCCTATGTTGATGGAGCGGTGGCAGGATCACTGCATTACCGCATTCAGGACGGCCAAATCTGGCTCCTGAGCATCGTCATCGACGGTGACTACCAGGGCCCCGACCTGACCGGTGGTCTGGTGCGGACCGCCTTGGCCCAAGCACATCGCCGGCGCCTGGCTGTCCTGCCGTTCTGCATCGAAGCCAGGAAGCAGGTCTTCGCCCACCCTGTCTACCTCAAGCTGGTCCCAGTGACTGAGCGAAAGCGCTTCCTCGGGTCTCACGGCACTGCCGTCAGCGGCCGGGCCCTCGCGCAGCGGGCCGCCACGGCACAAATGGCCGGGGAGGTGGCAGCACCGTGAACGAGAAGCTGTCAGTGCTGGTGCGGGTGGACCTGGAGGGGGCATTGACTTGCATCAAAGTGAAGGGCCGGGTGAACCCGCGGAATGTTCAGGCCCTGTATGTTCTGGCTCGCCGCGCCAATACTCTGAGCCCCGGCCATCAGATCGTCATCGATCTCTCGGCCGCTCAAGCGGAGCCGGATACCTTGGCCCTGCTCAACGGCTGTGCGGACTCGGAACGACTGCCTGCCAAGGCGGATCCGGCACAGGCCCAATGCCGGCTGCGGATCATCGCACCGGCGGGCACCCGGTGCACTTCGAACAGCGTGGAACTGGCCGCCTGACTGGCTGGCCAAAAAATCAGCTGCCCTGGTCCTTCTCGGGGCCATGCGGTGCGCATGGCGGGCGCCTCGACCTTGATGACAACTTAGTCATCGGCGGCCGCGGAAATGTGCACGCCGTGCAGGAGCAGATTGACAGTCTTGAGTACTTGGCCGTCGCCGCGCCTTGTCCCCACGCTGCAGGCTGCAGCGGGCCGCCAGCTTGCTTAGCCTTCGCAGTCGCGGCAGTAGCTTACGCCGTCCTTCTCGCGCGCTTTCTGGGAGCGGTGGTGGACCAGGAAGCAGGATCCACAGGTGAACTCATCTGCCTGGACGGGGATCACCTGCACGTGCAACTCCTCGCCGGAGAGATCAGCACCGGGAAGGTCGATGCCTTCGGCGGTGTCGTTCTCGTCAACGTCGATGACCACAGGCTGGGGCTTCCCGCGCTGGGCGCGCAGCTCCTCAAGTGAATCCGTCGACTCGTCGTCGCTGGTGGTCCGGGGTGCGTCGTAATCGGTAGCCATGTTCCGCTGGTCGTCTCCTCATCGGAAAAGTGTCGAGCAAGCATTAGACAGCACACCGCAGGTATTGCGCAACTGGGTGCCGGAAGAATCTTGAGGCCCGGGCAGGGCCGTGTCGGCAGCCGGCCCTGCACCGGGAGCAGATCCCTGATATCAGAACAACGCTGATCACCGAGACAGTGGCCCTGATGTGCCGCCGGTGTTTGGTGCAAGGGGGTGTGTAGCGGGGTGGGGTGGTGTTAAAGGGGTCAGGCCCCGCCGTCGTCGGCGGGGCCTGGCCCTGTTACGGTGTGTCCGGCGGT